>CAYTDH010000185.1:0-8420 GCA_964436325.1 uncultured Tangfeifania sp. | reverse complement strand
TGCTTCCAGATTCAACTGTCCTTCACGTTCTCCGGCTGCAGTAAAAAATTCACGTACAATACGGTCAGCTTCTTCGGGAGACAGTTCTGTTTCTTCTCCCCTGGAAGCTTTGGCAAAACCGGCAACCATAGCTTCAATACTAATGTCGGCACCTCCGGGAGCATTGCTCACCTGTTCCTTATTGTTGTTTCCCACTAAAGTTCCGATAGCATAACCTGCAGAGTCGGCAGGTGTTTCAAGTTTCACATCGGACACACCACCGTTTTGCTGACAGCTAACTCCGACAATCAACATAAACAGGCCGATAAAATAAATAACACTCTTTCTCATGATAATAATATATTTAAACAATTTCCAATAATTCCAAATCAAAAATCAAGGTGGCGTTGGGGCCAATAACCCCTCCGGCCCCCTGTTCGCCATAAGCCAGTTCGGGAGGAATAAAAAGCCGCCATATCGAACCAACAGGCATAAGTTGCAAAGCTTCTATCCATCCCTGCACTACCCCGTTGACAGGAAGAACCGCGGGTTCACCACGCTCCCGGGAACTGTCAAAAACAGTACCGTCAAGTAATGTTCCTTCATAATGGCATTTAACCTGACTGCCTGCGGTAGGTAGATCGCCGTCTCCCTGCTTCAGTACTTTATACTGAAGCCCGCTCGGCAATTCATTTACCCCCTCTTTTGATTTATTCTCTTCCAGAAACTTCAGCCCCTCTTCCAGGTTGTTTTTGGATTCTCCCTGGCTTGCCTTATTCATAAATTCCTCCAGGATTTGATTGGCTTCTGCAGGCATCATTTTGGGCATCTCCCCGGTAAACGTATCGTTAATGGCCTGCAGGAAAAGGTCGGGATTAATCTTTTTTACGCCCGATTTAATCAAATTGGAGGCAACACTCATCCCCAATGCATAACTAAACCGTTCCAATTCTCCCGTCAGTTTTTTCTCCGTCATGGTGCTCTTTTTTCTCGATTCGAGGGTGCGAAGATAATTGAATTTTTTGGTAATTAAGGGGTTGAAAGAATTTTTATTCCCCTCAACATTTCATTTTTCCCGGGAGGCCCCGGCAATCGCTCCATGGAAAAACCCGCACCAGCCAATTCTCTGCGAACCTGGCCTTTGGCACTGTAGGTGACAAAAACTCCCTGGTTTTTTGTTCCGGAATAAATCCTGGAAAAAATTTCGGGCGACCATATTTCAGGCTGCTTCCCGGGAGCAAACGCATCAAAATAAACAATATCCCAGAGCTGGTCCGGCATCCGGCGATCCCCGGTGATATCTGTTTTCATTTTGAACAACCTGAAAAAAGGATTTACCTGAACCATAGTTTCCCAGCGACAAGAATGCATCAGCGAAAACCATTGCCGTGCTTCTTCTGAGATTCGCTTTCCATAGTCAAGTGTCTCTGCCAGAGAAACGGCTACAGGATATTTCTCCAGGGCAAAATAAGTGGTTGGTCTCTTGTCTTTTTCGGCCTGTACTGCAGTGATTAAACCATTCAGGCCGGTTCCAAAACCCACCTCCAAAACCACAGGTTCAGATGCCGTGCAAAATTGATATCCCGACCGCATAAAAACATGCATCGACTCGTTGAATGCTCCGTGAAGTGAGTGGTACTGTTCATCCATCTCCGGAATATACAGCGTGGAAAAACCGTCACCTGTCTTTTTTATAACAGATTGCATCGTTCATTATTCCTGCCGCGAAGTTCCGAAAATTAAACGAAAATTATACTTTTACACCACAAAATTTTATCCGAAATATGTTTATACGGCTTTACAACGAAAATCCCAACCCCAGGGAAATTCGGAAAATTGTTAATGTTTTGCGTGAGGGAGGAATAATCATTTATCCTACAGATACCGTTTACGGATTGGGTTGCGATATTACCAACTCCAAAGCGGTAGAAAAAGTGGCACGTTTTAAAGGAGTTAGAATAGAAAAAGCCCATTTTTCCTTTATATGCAGTGACCTCAGCCATCTTTCTGATTATACCCGCCCCATTTCCAATTCGGTTTTTAAACTGATACGGAAAAACCTTCCCGGCCCTTTCACATTTATTCTGGAAGCCAATAATAACGTGCCCAAATATTTTAATGGTAAGAAAAAAACGGTGGGTATCCGGATTCCCGATAACAACATTATTCGCGACATCATTTATGAACTGGGAAATCCCATTCTTTCCACCTCTATCCACGATGAAGATGAAATCAGAGAATATACAACCGATCCCGAACTGATATATGAAAAATACCAGGACTTTGCCGACATTGTAATTGACGGGGGACACGGTGAATTAACCCCCTCTACGGTGGTTGACTGCACGGACGATGAAATTCAGATTGTCCGCGAAGGAAAAGGCACACTGGAAACTTAACCCCTTTTTATTCCCGCCAAAATGAAGGAGAAAAAAGGACCAGGACCGTAAAAAGTTCCAGCCTGCCAAGCAACATAAGAAAAGATAAAAACCATTTCCCGGCAGGTTTAATATGAAGAAAATTTTCTGCCGGCCCCACATTTCCAAGCCCCGGACCAATATTCCCAAGGCTGGTGGCAACTGCGCCCATCGAAGATTCCATGTCGGGCTCTATCAATGATAACAGAATGGTACTGAATCCAAAAATGGCGAAATAAAACATGAAAAATGCCAGAACATTCGTAATAATTTTGGCATCCACCGCATGGTGATTAAACTTCACCGGGATGATGGCATGGGGATGAACCATTCTTCTCAATTCATAATAGCTGTTTTTAAGCAACAATACAATCCGCATAATCTTCATGCCTCCTCCGGTAGAACCGGCAGAACCTCCAAAAAAGAACAATGCAAAAATAAGAATGGTTAAAAAGGGAGTCCACGTGAGATAATCGGCCGTAGCATATCCTGTGGTTGTGATAATGGAAACAACCTGGAAAAGACTTTCCCTGAAAGATTCTTCGACGCCAGTATGCGAAGTGATCAATAAACCTGCAAAAATAAGCAGCGTAAATCCGCCGATAAAAAGCCTGTAATATTTGAATTCCTCATCCCTTAAAACATGTTTAAACTTCCCGTTTATGGCGAGGTACGACAATGTAAAATTTGTTCCGGCCAAAAACATGAAAACAATAATCACGTATTGAATAAACGGAGAGTCCCAATGGGCGATGCTGGCCTGTTTGGTGGAAAATCCTCCGGTAGCCATCGTGGTAAATGAGTGACAAACAGCATCAAAAAGCGACATCCCTCCAACCCAAAGAAGCAGCGTCTCCAGAACAGTAAATCCCAGGTAGATAATCCACAATGTTTTGGCTGTTTGCCGGATTCGCGGACTGATTTTATCCGGGGTAGGTCCCGGAACCTCTGCCATAAATAGCTGCATACCTCCAATACCAAAAACAGGAAGAACAGCCAGTGATAAAACAATTATTCCCATGCCTCCGAGCCACTGCGTTATGCTTCTCCAGAATAAAATACCATGAGGCATCGACTCAATATCGGCTAAAATGGAAGAGCCCGTGGTGGTGAAACCGGAAATCGTCTCAAAAAAAGCATTGGTGAAATCAGGAATAGCTCCGCTGATTACATAAGGCAGGCTGCCAAAAAAAGAGAAAACAACCCATACTGAAGACACAATAATGTATCCTTCTTTTTTTCCAATGTCCTTATTCGCTTTGGCCGTTAGAAAAACGATCAATGTCCCCAGCGAACCATTGATTCCAGCAGAAATTAAAAAGGCATGCTGATCATATCCATTGTAAATCAATGAGATTATGAAAGCAAGCATCATAGCAATTCCTTCCACGATAAGTAAGAAACCAAGGACGCGAAAAACGATTTTAAAATTCATTTTGGCAAAAAATTACCGCCCGGTTATTGAAAGAATTTTTCCAGTTTCTTTATTCCTGAGGGAAGTGTAAAAACCACCACCTTATCCCCTTCCCGAATCAAAGTCTCTCCGTCTGCAACATAGCTGTCATCGCCCCTGATGATTCCTCCTACTTTGGCTTCATCCGGAAAGTCCAATTCTTTCAGTGGCTTTTGAGTGATTTTGGCATTTGCTTTAGCTATAAATTCAAAAACTTCTGCATCAGAAGCCGTCAGGCATTTTACTTTAGAAATGGCAGCGTTCAGGGTAAAACGGTAGATGTAGCTGGCAGCAATCAGTTTTTTATTGATGATGCTTCCAATATCCATATTTTCGGCCAGCCCCATAAAAGCGAGGTTCTCCACTTCAGCCACCGTGCGCCTTACGCCCAGGGTTTTTGCCAAATGACACCCCAGAATGTTGGTTTCAGAATTTCCTGTAGTGGCAACAACGGCATCCATTTTTGCCAGCCCTTCATCCTGAAGTAGCTTCAGGTTACGGCAGTCTCCGTTAATGACAAGTGCATTGGCATATTTCTCGGCTATTTTCTCGCATTTCTCATGATTTTCCTCCACCACCTTAATGCGGTATTGATCTCCAAGCTTCTCAATGGCTTTCTGCGCAATGCGGCTTCCTCCCAGAAACATGATATTCTTAACCTCAAAGGTCTTTTTGGCAGTAAGCTCAAAAACACGATGCTGCTCCAAACGGGTGGTAATGAAAAAAACAATGTCGCCATCTTTAATGAAATCAGTCCCTTTGGGAATAATCGTTTCATTTCCCCTGTTGATGGCAACCACCAAAATATGTTCATTCTCCTGGGCAAGCTCTTCAAATGTTTTATTCAGAATGGGGGCATTTTCCCTTACCTTAATTCCCAACAGCAACAACTTTCCACTTGAAAATTCGATGAGCTGACGGGTGCCTGTCTGTTTAACAGAAGCTACAATTTCCTTGGCCGCCAGACTCTCGGGGTAAATCAACTCATTGATCCCAAGATTATTTAACTTGGTCCGGTACCTTTGCATCAGGTATTCTGAATTGTTTATCCGCGCAATAGTGCGCCCTACACCCAGATAGGAAGCCATGGCACAGGCCAGTACATTCCGTTCCTCAAAAGGAGTTACAGCAATAAAAAGATCGGACTTGGCAAGACTTGTCTGCTTTAAATCATGAAATGAATGTGCTGAGCCGGTTACCGTCATCAAATCAACATCTCCGCTAATCTTGGAAAGCTTTTCTACAGAATCGTCCATTAAAACAATATCATGATCCTCATTACTTAGCATTCGTGCCAAATGAGTACCAACTTCACCTGCACCTGCAATTACAACTTTCATTTTAACCTACCTTCATTTAAATTTTGATGCAAATTAAAAGAATACAAAATGATATACCAGTTTTCAGACCGCTTTTTCACACGAATAAAAATTCATTTAATGTTGGAAGCTCAAAAAAGAATTACCACTCGCTCCTGAATGCCCCGTTTTTACCAAGATAGTGAATATTTAAGTCCAAAACATCTTCGGCTTCTGAAAAACGTCCCTGCGAAACAAACAATGTATTTTCCATTTTCCCCGGAAATTCGGTCTGCCGGGGAAGTTCTCCAAAAATAACTTCCGGGAAAATTTCGGAAGGGAGCTTGCCAAATCCTTCGCCAAAGAAAAAAATCTTTCCTTCAAAAGCCAGAAATCCGTTATCCATGAAAAGATACTCATTGGCAACCGAATCTTTAAGGGTAAAAAAATGTCCTGGCCCTAACCGGTAGTTGAGAATGGTATTTTCAATCAACCTCATGGAATGGTCCTTCCGGGTTAAGGGTTTCTCAGAAACAATGAAGTTTTCTGTCCCTGAGATCAGATGGACAATCCTGTTTTCCGAATGATTGTATATGATAACTGCTTTTCTGGAATGATTCCGGTACTTAGCAATCGAAGCGGAAACGACAACGAACACCAAAGAAGCCAGGACCAGCTTAAAGCAGAACGGATGACGTGTGTGAACAAAAGTAAAAACCCCCAAAAGCATCAGGGCAATTCCCGCCAATTCTCCGGGAAGGAGCGTTAACTCAATAACAGAATGAGGAAGTTGTTCAACAGATTGCAATAAAAAATAAATTCCCTGGAGCATCCAGGCAATCATTTTTGATAAAATAAAGGAAACCACAGGAATAGTATGAAAAAGAAGCAGCCCCATCCCAAGCGGAATAAGTAAGGTTACCGCCGGAATGACAGCCAGGTTTGTAATCCAGAAATAAACCGGAAACTGATGAAAATAAAAGAGAGAAAACGGAAAGGTGGCCACCTGGGCGGCCACCGAAACAGTAAGCAAAGCCCAAAAATAGTGAAGCACACGGTTCTTGATGTAGAGTAAACCCGCTAATCTTGGTTGTAAAAAAATGATTCCAAAAACTGCGCTGTAAGACAATTGGAATCCCACCTCAAAAAGATTGTGGGGATTGAATAAAAGCAGTAAAAAAGCCGAAGCAGCCAATGAATTGTATACATTGACCTGACGCCGGATATTCTGGCCGATCACCATCATGGAAAACATGGCTGAAGCTCGCGTTACTGAAGGAGAGAGCCCTGTAATGAAGGCATAAAACCAGAGCACCAGGATTACACACCCAACGAATATCCAACGGCCGCTTTTTTGTCTTTTCAAAAAACCCAGCAAACCATTCAGCACAATATACACTATACCCACATGCAAGCCCGAAACAGCCAGGACATGCATTGCCCCTGCAGAAGAAAAAATCCGCTTCGTTTCAGGATCAAGCCCGCGCTTATAGCCTAAAGTAAGCGCCGACAAGATATGAAAACTGTTTGGATCAAGATTCTGTGACTGGAAAACAGAAAGCAAACGCAAACGCACCCGCCTGGCAAGTATAAAAAGAGAAGAAAAGGCTGAGACCTGTCCGCTCTTTTCCCATTGATTATGCTGCAAAAATACACTCCGAAAAATACGTTTCCCTGCAAGGTACCCCTTGTAATCAAACTCAAAAGGGTTATTTCGGTTGGTGATTTGCTGAGGTCTCCTCTCAAAAAGAATTCTGTCTCCGGGAATTAAAGCTGCGGCCTTTGGGCCTTTTTCAAACCAGACCATAATCTTCTCGTCGGCAGCAAAAACGGTATCGTTCCGAAATACAGCACGCGCATAGACTACAGCCTGAAATGAATTCGTTTTTTCCACAGGAATTTCCGATACAGTAGCACAAAAGGAGCCACCGGAATAAAATACAGGTCTCTGCTGATAGCGGGCAGAGACCAGCATTCCGGATGCAAAAAAGAATAAATGAAGAAGTACACCATGGAGTGCGGCAGTCCGGTAAGAAAAATACCGGTGATGAATCATCAGCAGCAGCAGCAAGCTAATGACCGGGATGATGAGAACCTTCCATTCCAATTGGAAAACAGTGGCTAAACCAATTCCGGAGGAGAATGCCAGGGTCAGCCGTAAAAAGGGTATTTTCTGAAGTATTTCGTTCAAAATGTGTTTGAGAAAAAATTACCCTGTTAAACGGGAATCCCTGAAAAAAGTTACAATTATCTTGAGGGAATTTTAATCCTGTAATGAGGATTGACTTTTCCCAGGGAAATGTTCCGCAATTTGCTTTTTAACAACCTTTTTTTCAGAGGGGTCAGGTAATCAATGAAAAGTGTACCTTCCAGGTGGTCATATTCATGCTGGATAACCCTCCCTGCAAATCCGGTAAATTCCTCTTCATGGGGCTCAAAATTTTCATCAAAATATTTTAGACGCACCACATCTGGCCGTTTAACATCTTCTCTGATTTCAGGCAGGCTCAGGCATCCCTCATTCATCTCCCATTCCTCACCGGAAGTCTCAATAATTTCAGGATTTATGAAAACTTTCTTAAATCCCTCCAGCTCGGGTTCTTCATCGGCACCGGCAGAGGCATCAACCAAAAACAAACGAATAGATTTCCCAACTTGCGGTGCAGCTAACCCAACTCCATCGGAATAATACATGGTTTCCCACATATTGTCAATCACCTCCTGCAACCCCTCAACATCTTTTTCAATTGGTTTGGCTTTCTTCCTTAATAAGGGGTCTCCATATACGGTTATCGGATATTTCATGTTTCTGTATTTAAAATCAGGTCAACGCTGACCAAAATTTCGTTTCTGCTCCATATAACTCTGCAAAATGATAGTTGCACTTATGGCATCTACCATCGCTTTGTCCTTCCGCGCTTTTTTCCTGACTCCTCCGTCAATCATTGTTTGAAAAGCCATTTTTGAAGTAAACCTTTCATCGACCATTGCAATCGGCAGGTCAGGATATTTTTGCTTTAACTTTTTAATAAAAGGATTAATGTAAACAACAGCGCCGGAGGCCTGGTTGTTCAACTGCCTGGGATAACCAATCACCACTTCCTCCACCTGTTCATTCGAAAAGTACACCTTTAAAAAATCCCAAATCGAATGTGTGGGAACGGTGGCCAGTTTGGTGGCAATAATTTTGGAAGGATCGGTTACTGCCAATCCCACCCGTTTTTTCCCATAATCGATGGCTAAAATTCTACCCATGCATCTGCAATATTTTGA
>CAYTDH010000184.1:0-8442 GCA_964436325.1 uncultured Tangfeifania sp. | reverse complement strand
ACACATCGGAACCAGCCCGGGAGCATTTATCAAAACCATCAAGTAAATTCATCCCCGTCACCCAAAAAAAGATGGCTCAAGCCCTTCAGAGTCAAACTATCGTGTTTTCCCGAAAAGAAAAAAGCGGGGAAAATCGCTCCGGATTATCGCAAAGCGCCTGGTGAATCCTTCCTCCGGTATGCGAGGCATTTTTCTGATTCAGCTGCCCAAATAATTCTCCCGCTTCGTTAACATTTCCCATGCCTAACTCACCTAAACCCTCCAGGTAAATGCAAAGTTCCCGGTTAAGTTCATCAAGGTCGATGTCCCAAATGAGCAGATCGGGCAATGAAACGGCAAAGTAGTCGATCTTCACCTCATCATTCATATGGTGTTTTCCATAATCAATCAGCTTTTTAAAGCGATTTTCTGCTTCTTCCCTTTCTCCAAGTTTTCTCAGCGCAAGTCCCTGGTAAAAAATGGTATCGGGCTGCTGATCATTATAAAACATGGCTGCTGTGGGTTCACTCATTCCCCGCGAGGCCTTCTCCCAGCACTCCCGTGCTTTCTCCGTTTTTCCCATTCCCTCAAAAGCAATTCCCATCCAGAAAAACTGCTCATTCTCCTGTGCTCCGGCCAGTTTCCCTTCACCCAGGTTTTCTGGATAAACCTGTACTTTGGTCAGCAAATCCACTGCCTGAGCATATTCCTTCCCCTGAATGGCCTTTTTGGCAATTTCGGTCAGACTAAGCACATATTGCCCCGTTACTTTCCCTTCACCCCCTTCCCAGGGATGAAACCGGCGATTCATAATCAGTTCAAAAGCCTTTTCATGATCCCCCAACAAATTGAAAAGGCTGATCCGTTCCAATACCAGGTCATCACGTTCTTCCACCTGGGGAAGGTGTTTTTCAAGAAAATCAAGTCTTTCACGTGGACTTCGGTTTAATCGTTTATACAACTGGTCAAGTTCCATTAAAACCCTGGCATCAGAAGCATCCAGACGAAAAGCTTTTTCCAGCGCACCAAGCGCCAATCCGGGCTGATCCCTTTTATTGAAATAAGCCAGCGCCAGGTTCCGGTGGGTTGTTGGAAATTGGTCGAAGATTCCTACCGACCCCTCCCACGAGTGGATGGCCGCTTCATAGTTTCGCGCGTTGTACCAAAAATTCCCAAGGTAATAATGGGCCTTATAATCCCCGGGATTGGCCTCAATGGCCCATGGAAGCACCATTACCGATTCAGGCTGGTTCGGAAAACAATAGTCGGGACAGGCCCTTGCTGCCTCCTGAAGGGTTTTCAGGGCATCACCCGCTTTTCCCGCTTTTTGCTCAAACCAGGCTTTGTAATAAAATCCCATGGGATAAACAGCCCCTTTACCTTGTTCTTCGATTCCCATTTGAATAAGCCTGGTGGCCTCTTCGAACATGCCGGCCCAGGCATAATCGAGTGAGAATTCAATACAATTGTGAATGTTTCCCCGAATGCGATCTTTTAGCAATAAATGCATCTCCGGCTCGAGCAGGGAATACTCAAACAAAACTCCAAAATTAAATTTATCCCGTTTCAGCGCATCATCTGCAGTTTGTTTTGCCTCCTTTATAAAACCAGTCTTCCGGAAAGCAAGCACTTTCAGATGCCAGGCTTTCGGATTATTGCTGTTTCTTGAAAGCGAACGTTCGATAAAATCCTTTGCATCTTCATATTTGCCCGCTTTCAATGCCAGTCTGGCAAGCTGAAAATATCCGGCATCCTGAAAAGCTGAATTCCAAACCGCCTTAAAAAAAGCAGCATAAGCTTCCTCATCCTTTTCCTGGTAAAGCAAAGACAAGCCCAGGTTAAAAAATGGCTCTCCATCAATGGGATTGGGATTTCGCTCGGTTAAAGTGGCAACGGCATTTTGAAAAAAAGAAGTGGCCCTGGCAAATTGTCCCCTGCGAAGATACCACAGTCCAAGGGCATTGTTGCAGCGGCTGTCACCGGGATCTCTTCGTAAGGCCTCTTCGTAATAATCTCTTGGGTCATAGGTAGCGTGACGGTATTGCTCGAGGTGAAGCCCCGTGAGGTAAAGCTGCTCATTGCTGGTGATCGCACCGGGCTCTTGGGCTGCCCTGGCGGGTTCCGGAATTGTTTTGGACCCGGCCGGTTCAGGACGCCATTCAACAAGACAATTCCCGCTGGCCTCCCAAACTGCTACTTCCAGGGCCGGAGCATCACACCCCGGAGGCACATCAACCCTTCGCTCATAGGAGGTCCCGGGATGAAAATCAAAAGTGTCATCCAACAGGGTAACTCCATCACAAGCCAAAAGAATCCTTCCTGCCGGATAGCTGGCGGTGGTATAAGCCTTAACAATGGCTTTGCCGTCTTTCACTTCAAGGTTAACCATAGCCTCTTTCGTGGCATTCTTCACCACACCCAGATCACGGTAGGGCATAAAATACTGACTGAATGATTTTTCCTCACCGGGCATCAGCCAGGTAAAATCGGGCTGATTGTCAGTATAAACTCCGCACATCAACTCAATATAAGGACCATCCTCATCCGTCAGGTTACGGTCCCACGCCTTCCCGAAATCACCGTTACCCCAGGTCCATTGCTTTTTCCCGGGAGAAATATGATGATTGGCCACATGCAATAACCCTCCCCGGGTATCATTTTCATATCCCCCAACAAAATCATATTTGGAAGTGATGGCCATATACGAAGTAGGCACGGGAATATTTTTATAACGCGAAATATCTGTACCCGGCGAATAATCCACTTTGTAATAGGTTCCCCGGGCTATGGGAAACTCCGAAACATCGCGCTTGCCATGATCAAAAACAGCATGCACATCAGGCGGAAAAACCGACTGGTAATCATCATTGACCTTTACCGCCGGATTCGCCCACCATAAAAAAGTCTGGGGAAAATCGGTGCGGTTGAAAAGTTTCACGTTGATTTCCAGATAAGCTTTATCCGGATAAAGGGTGAAACCAGCCATCCCCCGGGTACGAAACATCCGTTCCACTTCACTGCACCACACCGTAATGCTTCCGTCGGCATTCTCTTCAATACAAGAATCCACCGGATCGTAGGTTGAAGGACGGTGGTGCTGGGGCCAGTTAAACTCAATGCCCCCTGAAATCCAGGGGCCTGTCAACCCCACCAGTGCCGGTTTTATCACATGGTTGTAATAAACAAAATGGCGCTTTTTGGTCTTGTCATAAGCCATCTGAATTCGCCCCCCCAACTGGGGGAGTAACATTATTTTCAGGTATTGATTCTCGAGATAAACCGCATCCCACTCCTTATCCTCCTTGTCATCCAGTATCTTCTCAATCACCGGGTGCGGGTATACTACCCCACTGCTTCCCTGATAAACCCGCTTTTCAAGGAACATAGGGTTTTTCTCTGGTTCTCCTATTCCATAGGTTGGCAAAACAACTTTTTGGTTCCAGGCTTTTACATTCATGAAATTTCTGTTTTGAGAAAAAATAGTTAACGCATTTGATTCACAAAAACTATCTTAAAATTTGAGTTATTTTTGAACTTTCCAGTTGGACGGAAGGTTGAAATGCTTCGCCGGCCATGTATTGCAGCAAACTGGTTTTAAGCTGCTGGGCTTCGCGGCGGTTCTCCAAATCATTAACCAAATCGGCACCACTCACAAGAATCCTTCCTTCTCCTACTTTTGCTTCAAAAAGCAAAGCCAGTCTTCTGTTGGTTACCCAATCATCGATTATGCGTACGATGGGTTTCAACTCCACGGGAAGTGAATCGAGCTGAACGGCATCGGCATGACTCATGGCATCCCACCACTGCCAGTTGGAATGGTATTCGGTGGGGAACAATTCGAGTGCCGGATGTTCCGGGTTGCACAAAATGCCCAGTGTATGGGGCTTTTGACCACCGGTCCATGCGGTATTCCAAAAAATACTGGAAAAACCAACACCGATGTCACCCCCCATTTCCGGTGCTACCCTGCCTTTTCCCAGGCTAAGCAATACCTTTCCCCCGCTTTCCAGAAATTCCAGGGTAGCAGGAGAGAGCGTTTCCACAATTCGTAATTCCGGAGGGATTTCATCACGGGGAACAGGGTAAATCCAAACATCCCATGAATTGACGGCTTCCCCTGCAGTCACTTCCAGTGTTAATTGTCGGGGTCTCCCTTCTTCGGGGATCGAATATTCCACCACACCAAGTGAAATCCCATTGTCGATGGGAATATCCCTGGCCTCAAATGTCCCTTCCGAAAGGATGTTGTCCCCTTCTTTTAATGTCCATCCGGGAACCACATTTTTCAAAGGCTCTTCGCCAAAATGAGCGACCTCGATGCCGCCAACCAGGGTCTCACCTTCGGTGAAAACCCTTTTCTCAAGCCGGGCCAGCGGAACTGTGGTATTGCAAAACCGGCGGTATTGCTCCGGCGAGATGTACCCTTTCTCCTCCCAGAACGGATCAAGCACACCCACAAGGGCTGTTCCCTGTCCGGGAAAATCGTGCAAATCGAGCAACTGAAACCCGGCAAAACCGGGAGTGCGCAAAGCAGCTTCAATGTCTGCCTTGTAACATAAGGCCTGCAACTTCCCTGAAGCCAGCAAAAAACTGTCGGCCAGATGTCCCATGTGATGGGCATTCAGGCTTTCGCGGAACAGTTCAAAATTCTTCGGCTTCAATACTCCGGTGTATTTCTCAATCTCCTGAAAATTAGGATAAACACACCATTGGCCAATTTCGTGGCTGACATTGGGAATTCCGTCTTCCGTGACCTTATCAGACCAATCGTAACTGGTTTTGGGAGGCTCGGAATTAATGAGGCTGTTGAGTCCTTCTCCCCATCCCTGAATCCGGGGAGCGGGAACATTATGAAATTCATTGGCCTCCAGAACGGGCCATCCCGCCGCACTCGTATAAATCCTGCGGTTATCCTCTTCTTTCCAATAGTTCACAAATTCGGTTAAAAACAACTGGTGGCCAGGGCCTCCCGGCTCATTGCCATAAGCCATCAAAACGAAGGAGGGATGATTTCCATAGGCCTCCACAATGCGCTGGCTTTCCTCCCAAATGTATTGATCAATGGGGAGTCCGCTTCCCAATTGTGTGCTTTGATTGGCCCATGAAGAACATTCTACCTGAAGGTAAACCCCCATTTCATCGGCAGCCACAAATGCTGCTTGAGGCGGGCACCATGAATGGAAACGCACATGATTTAAACCGTGATCTTTCACAGCGGTATAGATTTTTTCCCAGTAAGCTACATCGGTAGCCGGATATCCGGTTAACGGGAAAATGGCACATTCCAGCGTTCCGCGCAGAAAAACAGGCCTCCCGTTAACAGAAAACCGCGACCCTTCAACCTTAAATTCACGCAGGCCAAAATCACCAACGTAGGTATCTCCCTCTTCCTCCGACGCGAGGGATAACGATAATTGATACACATTGGGATTAAATTCATCCCACAGCAATGCATCTTCCCCGAGGACATAATTCATCTTCACAATATTCTCACCCGGAACCAGATCAAATTCCCATGTTTCTTCATCCAACGATTCCCCGGTTTCCTTGTGGGAGGCAATTCCGTAAAAGGTTACCGTTTGAAGACCTGGAAGGCTGTTGTTGACTGCAGCCCTTATCTCAACGGATTTGGTTTCGACATCAGGGAAAAGGGCAACATTCTCAAAGAAAATTTTCCCTGCGGCCTGCAAGGAAATATCGCCAACAATCCCATTCCAGTTAGATTGGGTGTGATCAGAAATGCTGTGGGAATTGTGCCCGGGATCGATATCTTTTACCCGGTTATCTACCCTTACAGACAATACATTTTCTCCCTCCCCAAGGAAAGGGGTAACATCAAAAACATGCGGCGTGGCAAGACTGTTTTGCATGCCAACCCATTCACCGTTTACCCAAACGGTGGTTTCCCAATGAGGACGCTCCAAAACAAGCCTGACCGTTTTTTCAGCCCATCCTGCGGGAAGTGTTACTTTCTTTTGATACCAGGAAGCCCCGGTATATTTTTTTTCGGGTTGAAGCCAGTAAGGGAAGCGGATATTCTCCGGATCATGATAGGGCTCGTAATTCGGATCATTGTACCACTCCGGATTCCTGACCCCTCCGGTCCATTCGGTTTCCAGCGTAATGGCATAACCTTTCCCGTTTTCAACCATAGAGCCCGGCAACTGAACCGTTTCCGGAAGCTCGGTATCATACCATTTTTCAACAACCCCCTGGTCTTCAGGATCCATCTGAAACTGCCAGGTACCGGTAAGATCCATTTGCATATCTCCGGACTTGCTGGTGCATCCCGCCATAATGCCGAGAAGCACGATGATAAATATTCTTACAGGTTTAAAAAGCATATTCCGTTATTTTTATTGGCTAATATTCATTCAACAGGAGTTATCCGGCCAATCCAACCACCCCCGGATGCCATTTTCATCCTTAACTTCTGCCCTGCAGAAATCGTTTTTTCACGGGTTCTGTAATCAATAGCACGGTCATTGGCATTTAACCCATCTTCAATGACCTCAAGGGTATAATTCCCTGTTCCCAGGAAATCTGTTTCCACCTCCAGGGTGCGTTCCTGCCAATTGGTAATGGCGCCAATATACCAATCACTGCCTGACCTGCGGGCCAATACCGTATAATCCCCCAACTTGCCATCCAATAAAACGGTTTCATCCCATTCAAAGGGTATTTTCGCCAGGAACTCCGTACACTCCCTTTCACGGGAATAATCTGATGGAGAATCGGGAAGCATGGTCATCGGACTGTTTAAAATCACAAAAAGCGCCATAGCATGGGCCCTGGTTCCCTGTCCCATAGGATAATTACCCACCGGGCGGAAGTTCTCCCGGGTCGCATTCCGCATGGTGGCAGGAATATAATCCATCGGACCGGTAACCATCCGGATGTAAGGAAGCAGATTATGGTGTACGGGATCATCATGATGGGTCCATCCGTTGTATTCAAATTCAATGAGGGCTTCACGCGTCAGAACATTGGGGTATTTCCGCCGTAACCCGGAGGGCTTATAAGCACCATGAAAATTAAGAACCATTCCTTTCTCAGCAGCTTTTTGGGCGACCCGCTCATAAAACTCCACCATGGGCTGATCATCCCGATTCATGAAGTCCGTTTTAATCCCTTTGATCCCCCATGCCTCAAACTGGTCAAAAGCCTCATCCCATTGCTTTTCCAAAGCATGCCAGATGACCCACAACATCACATCCACGCCTTTGGAACGGGCATAGGAAGTCACTTCAGCCATGTCCAGACCTGGATTTACGGTTAACAAATCATCTTTCGGACTCCAACCGTCATCAAAAAGAAAATACCTGAACCCCTGTTCAGCACAAAAATCAATAAAATATTTGGCTGTAGCAGTATTGATCCCCGCTTTAAAATCCACTCCGTAAATATTGTTTTTGGCCCACCAGTCGAACATCACCAGTCCGGGTTTTATCCAGGAAATATCCTCAAGTGCGTTGGGTGAAGAGAGCAAATAGACCATGTTGTTGGCCACCAAATCTTTTTCATCAGCAGCTACCGCAAAAATCCGCCAGGGAAATGTTCTATTCCCTGAAGTTCTGGCAATGAAGTCAAAAGTAGTTGCGATTTGACCATGTCCGTAAACATTCCCCGAATAATCCAGTTTTTCGGGATACGGAGGATGTGCGGAGGTTAACCTTTCGGTGGCTGTACCCTTAAACCAAAGTCCCGGATAATGGTATAAATCAGCTTCTGTGACCAATACCTTCAATCCGTTTTCTTTTTCAGCCAGCAGGGGCAAATGACAAAGCCCTCCCGGCTTAATACCGGTAACCGCAAGGTGCTCATAGGGTGTTTCATAGGATGAGTTAAACGTTTCAGAAGCCTGAAAACGGACCGAATCATTTGGGTCAAAAAACACATCGAGGTTTTCGCGATGGATGACAAGACTGTCCTGCAAATCGGTAGAAAACCGGTAAGCAAGCCCCTCGTCATATAACCGGAATGAAATGGTCAGTCCCCCATTCAGTGTTAACATCAGTTCATTGTAATGATCCTCAAGCACACGGGCCTTTTCTCTGATTTCAGGTCTTACGGCCTCTTTTACCGTTCTCCTGTCTGCCTTAACCACTTGGTAACCAGCCCCGGGTAAATGCGTTTCCCGGTCTTCCAGCGATATATTTTCCAGGCAGAGAACACTATGATTCTCTTTTAACAAAACTGCCCTGATACCTTCCTCCACTTCAATTTCGGTTTTCAGACTACCTCCGGGTGACATCAGAATGTATTGCTCTGCACTCACATTCAAAGCAAAAAACATGACCAGCAAGGGAAATAGAGTTCTTTTCATGTGTTTATAATTGTTTATTTTTAATGGTAATACATGCAACTCGCTTTATAATGATCTATCTGTGTGGCAAAACTTTGACATGCTCGTTTCATCTTATTGATTTTTATAAACTTTTTTCGATTTCTTCGAGGCTTTTC
>CAYTDH010000183.1:0-8445 GCA_964436325.1 uncultured Tangfeifania sp. | reverse complement strand
GTAAATCGCTCAGGCGGTCGGTGACGAGGCGGTTAATCTCTTCGGGCATGGTTTCGTCCCCGCTACGGAGGCCAGCTTCGATGTGGCAGACTTTAACATGCAGCTTTTTGGCTGTAACCGAACAGGCCAGGGTAGCATTCACATCCCCGACTACCACTACCCAGTCGGGTTTTTCTTCGAGCAGCACCTTTTCAAATTCAATCATGGTATTGCCTACCTGTTCGGCATGGGAGCCAGAACCGATGCCCAGGTTGACGTCGGCTTCGGGGATGCCGAGCGAATCAAAAAAAGCTCGCGACATGCGGTCGTCGTAATGCTGGCCGGTGTGGACCAGAAGATGGGAAAGCCCCCTCCGTCTCCCCCGTGAGGGGAGAGAAGCCCCCTCTAACTCCCCCAGGGGGGAGGACTGGGACGTGGCATTGCGGAGGCCAAGATTTTTATTGTATTCATCTATTGCTTTTATAAACGGTGCAATTTTCATAAAATTTGGCCGGGCACCCACTACAGAAATGATTTTCATAATTTATGTGAATTTTTATTTTTTTTCAAAATATTGAATTATTTGCAAGAAAAACCTTAAAGGGGTTTAATAACAATAGCCCAGGGCAGCGCCCTGGGTTGATGAGCGATAGCGAATACAAGGCGCAATTGGTTGGTTCAAAAAAGCTTGAACATCGCATGCGCCGCATTTTTACCAGCGTTGATTTAGTCAGCCATTATTCCGACTCAAATGTAATCCCGTCTTTTTGTTTTTTTTGATGAATTCGTAGTGCAGGGTGTTGTACAGGCTTTTTTCTACCTGTTCCACCAGTTCGTTCATGTTTAAATCTGGTTTATCGATGTAGTTGAATACCTGGTAGCCGGACCGGATGTTTTGCAGGTGGTATTGTTTTATAATAATTCAAAGTGTCTTTTAACTTTTACAAATTTTTTTGAAGACAAATGAGTGGTTTGCTTTTCAATTTTTTTGTTCTCATTGTCGATAAAAGAAATAGTTGAGTCATCAGGTATTTTTTCTGTCAATTCCGGATTTTCAATGATTTGTTCAATAAAATCGAATGCTACTGCAATATCGCGTTGAATCTGCTCTTTATTTGTCATTTTTTAACTTCTCAATATGAACTCTTATTCTGTCTTTAAGCTGGTTGCCCAGAAAAATAAAAAATTCTTTTTCATTCACATTTACAATGTTTATGGGCAAAGATATAAAATAATTTTCTTATTCAGGGATATCCGACCAGCGGAGCGAACCGCTTGACGGGTGGGGGTGGGCAAGGAAACCGTTCTGTGGGGAAAAGAACGGTTCCTTTGGTGTGACTGACGGTGTCGCTTGAAGCGACGCTGACGGTTTGGGAAAAACACCCCGGCGGGGTGTAACAAAAATAGCCCCCGGTTTTAAGGGGATCAACGAACGCAGTGAGTAAAAAGGCCCCAAGGTCTTCGCCGGGGCAGGCGCAAGCAGTTCGTTGATTGAAAAAGATGGCTGCATGCGCCGTAATCATTTATCGTTGTTCCGGGTTATCCGTCAAGCGGTTCGATCCGCTTGGCGGGTGTACGGGAGACGGTCATGCATTTTATTCACCAGCTGACTTCGAGTCAGCAGGTTCACCCTGTGAAATAACACCGCAATGCGGATTTCACTGGGTGAATCCTGTTAAATATTGCCGCAACACGGATTTCACAGGGTGAATGGGCTGCGGCGAAGGCGATGGAGCTGCGGCGCAGCAACTGCGGCAACTTGCGCAGGTTTTTGGCGGCAAGTACGGTTAGTGGAAACCCCGGTGAAATATGCTCCTGATGTCGCTTTTCACGGTTTACCCCGTGGAATGATGCTTCGCATCAAAATCTTCGATTTTATTCCACGGGGTGAATTTGAAGCCGTTGTTGCGTAATGCCCGGATGTCTTCGCGCATTTTTTGGATGATGCCTTTTACATTCCCGGTGCTTGCCCTATGAAATGTTTGTAAAACAAATTTCACAGGGCTTGCGCCGCCAACCCGCATTTTTGTTGTACCAATTCTGAAAATGGTTAAGCTATTTTGAACTATTTTCAAATTGGTATAATGCCGATATAGAAAAACACAGGCATTGGGAGCATGCGAACCAATGACTCAATGTTTTTCATCATCGGTATTATTACCTCGGGCAACAACACCAGCTTTATTTCTTTATCGAGCATTACGCGGAGCATGAAATCGTAATCTCCGGCAATGCGGAATCCTTTGGTGTGGTGTGGGAAGAGCTACAACGCGACAATAGCCGGTTTCTCCTTTTTATTCAATGAATTAATAATGACCCCGAGCGGTTTCAATTTCTATCGTATTGTTATCGGTATTTACACGATAAACAAGGCGGTGGGCGCCAGTAATTCTTCGCGACCAGGAACCCGACAATTGATATTTTAACGCTTCCGGTTTTCCAAGCCCAGTATAAGGGTGTGCAGCAATATCATTTAATAATGCAGTTATTTTCTTCTGCACCGAGATATTACCACTCTTTTTCCAGTATGCTATATCCTCCAGCGCTTTTATGGAATATATTATTTCCATAAATCTTTAGTAGCTATTTTAACCCCTTTTCCTTGTTTAATTTCTTCTTTAGCCGAAAGAACGCGGCTTACAAATTCCTGATTATAAGGTTTTTCTTCTTCAACTTCAAACCTTATTTTAATGGCTTTGAAGACAGCTTTAATCGCTTTTATTTGTGATTTATCATCTGGATAAACCTTAAAATTAATTGCATCCATTTTATTATTTTTTTACAAAGATAAAAAATTCAATTGGTTCACTTTTACAGGTTCATAAAAATTCAAACCTGAATTTTGTTTTATCCAGAACGGTTCCTTTAAGTGGTTTGTTCAATGATGTTAAAAATGCGCGCATCGCCACAAAGTGATCCCTGCGGGAGATTCTCCCAAAGGGACAAGCTACGCCACACTAATACTGAAAACAACTTACTTCTGAAAGCAGGGGTAATCCGGCATCTTTTTCCGATACCTGAATGTCTGCTTCCGGGAGTTGCCAGTTGATGTTGAGTGCGGGATCATTGTAGCGGATGCCGCCTTCGGATTCGCGGTTGTAGTAGTTATCGGCCTGGTAGTTAAAAATGGCGGTTTTTGGCAGGACAGCATATCCGGAGCCCCCAAACCCCCAACCCCTTTGGTCGCCCCACACATGCCTTATGCAGACCCCGCCTGAATGACGCAGTCGGGCAGGCATTTCCCCCGGCCTCTCTGGTCATCCTGCGCACATTCCTTATGCAGACCATCTCTCCTATAGGAGAGACGAAGCGGAATTTTTTATTTATGGGGAAAGAAAGCGGAATGTTTTTAGTATTTGGAGAGAAAAAGCGGTATAAATTGGGTTTGTTTCGAACTGCTTGGCGGGTGGGGCCCCATGTTTAAATGCGCGGATCGGAATCCGCGCCACCCGGTAGCTACGCCACCCGTTATTCCGATTCGAAGGTAATCCCATCTTTTTGTTTTTCCATCGGTAGCCGGACAAGTTTCTTTTGTTCCAAAAGAGGCACGAGATGCAATCTCGCGCCAGCGGGGGTAAGGTGGCATTCCTCCCTTGTACACCGTAATTTTAATGAGGTGCTTTTCGTCGATATTTAAGAAAGATATTTCGGACAAAATACCGGGGTAACATTTATTGTAGATAATGTTGCTGATTTGTTCTTCCAAGGCAACCAGGTCTGTCTCGGTAACGCCCGTTATTTCGCGGGGTTTATTCTTCACCCCAATGTAAATATCCCCTCCGGCGTCGTTGGCAAATGCAACTACGGTTTTGGCCAAATAGTATGACCGGAGGCCGGTTCAAAAAAATTTATCCAACTTCAAACTTTCAGGATTTTGCCGGTTATCGAAAAAAGTCAGGAGGTAAATTTTATTATTCCTTTTGTCCACCTGATAAAAGAATGAGTTGTTTTTGTCAATTAATGCTCTCCGAATATTTCTGTGTTTGGTGGAAAGGGCAAAAATCCCGGGATTCTTTTTTATTGCCTGAATAACAACATCAGTTCTTCTGCTGAATTGGATTATTTCTTTTTTATTCCAGTTCTTATCCAAATAATCGAGTACTTTAAAATATGTAATTCTGGCTTTTGCCGACCAAATCACTTTCATTTCAAAACCCGTATTTTTGCTTAGCCTCCTGAATTACCTGTTCGTGGGAAAAAACATTGCCTTTTCGTATATCTTCAATTCCGGACAGAATTGATTCCTGAACTTCTTCAGGCAATTCATCCCACCAATCCGTCTTGTTTTCTTTTTGAAAAATTTCGTTGATTTCAATCAGCAAAGAAGGTCTTTCTGTGTTTATTATTTTCGAAACCAAATTTAGTTTTAATGTTTGAATATCCATTTTTAATAACTTTTGAAAGTAAATATACGAATAGCAAAGGGAAAGAAATAAAATTAATTTGAGATTTTTCATATTTTGGTATAGTAACAAAGCTCAGGTTACAGGTTTGCTGTTTTATTCATCAGGTGATTTCGGGTCTTTTCTTTTGTTCCAAAAGCGGTTCTTTAACAAAACTTCTTTTCCAATTTTATAGTTTTTTTCAGTACAATGTGGTTGCGTAAGGTTTCCCGGGCTATCCGCCCAGGACCTCTCTGTCCATTCTGCCCACATTCCTTACGCCGGACATCTCTCCTTAGAGGAGAGAAAAAGCGGTATAAATGGTTGTTTTGATCCGCTTGGCGGGTGAACTATTCCGACTCAAATGTAATCCCGTCTTTTTGTTTTTTCCGTCAGTGGCCGGACAAGCTGATGAATTCGTAGTGCAGGGTGTTGTACAGGCTTTTTTCTACCTGTTCCACCAGTTCGTTCATGTTTAAATCTGGTTTATCGATGTAGTTGAATACCTGGTAGCCGGACCGGATGTTTTGCAGGTGGTATTGTTTTATAATAATTCAAAGTGTCTTTTAACTTTTACAAATTTTTTTGAAGACAAATGAGTGGTTTGCTTTTCAATTTTTTTGTTCTCATTGTCGATAAAAGAAATAGTTGAGTCATCAGGTATTTTTTCTGTCAATTCCGGATTTTCAATGATTTGTTCAATAAAATCGAATGCTACTGCAATATCGCGTTGAATCTGCTCTTTATTTGTCATTTTTTTAACTTCTCAATATGAACTCTAATTCTGTCTTTAAGCAGGTTACCCAGAAAAATAAAAAATTCTTTTTCGTTCACATTTACAATGTTTATGGGCAAAGATATAAATTTATTTTCTCAATGTTTTTGGGACGCAATGAGTTTACTTAAAAAGTCATACCATGTTTTTGAGCCATAGCTTGCTGCGGCGAAGCAATTGCGGTAGTTTACGGAGGTTTGTTCCGGGTTATCCGCCCAGCGGTTTCTCCCGTGGGGATAAAGATCCGCTTGGCGGATGGGATGCAATCACGCAAAAGCGGGGTTTTATTCATCCGATGACTCGGAGTCATCGGATGATTGGGGGGTGGCGTTTATGATGGCTTCGACGCAGCGCATGGCAGTTTGGCCGTCCCAGCGTTCGGGGCGTTGGGGGGTGCGTTTTAGTTTCAGGGTGTCCTGGTATTCTTTACGAATTCGTTCCACGTTATTGCCGACCAGTACGCTGGCGCCGCCGTGTTCCCGGAGGGTAACGGGCCGCTCGGTGTTCCAGCGCAGGGTAAGGCAGGGTGTTCCCAATACACAACATTCTTCCTGCAGGCCGCCGCTGTCGGTTAGCATGATGGTGGCGCTGCTGTTCAGGCGCAGCATTTCGTGGTAGCCGATGGGGTGCAGCAGAATGAGGTTTTTGCATTTTGTGGCCTGCTCCCATAAACCGAATTCTTTTAACCGGGCCTGGGTGCGTGGGTGGATGGGCCAGATAACCGGCATATCTGCAGCGACTTCGTCGGTGAGGAAGTTCAAAATTGGTTCCAGTATAGACTTTTCATCTACGTTGGAGGGGCGGTGCATGGTGAGGACGGCGTAATTGCTCCCTCCTTTACCCCCTCCGGGCACTAAAGTGCCCTCGTCCCCCTTAACAAGGGGGACATTGGCCGACGCGCGATCTGTGCTTAAAATATTATCTGTAATAATTTTGTTGATTTTAAGTTTTGATGCTTTTTCGCGGTTACTTTCCAATGTATCTATCATGATGTTGCCGACGAATTTGATTTTGTGTTTGGGGACACCTTCATTGCGGAGGTTTTCGCCGGAGAGTTGGTCGGGTATGAGGAGTAAACCCTGTGAAATATATCCTTCGGGATTTCACAGGGTAAATCGCTGAGGCGGTCGGTGACGAGGCGGTTGATTTCCTCTGGCATGGTTTCGTCTCCACTGCGGAGGCCGGCTTCGATGTGGCAGACTTTCACATGCAGTTTTTTGGCCGTAACGGAACAAGCTAACGTTGCATTTACATCGCCTACCACTACCACCCAATCGGGTTTTTCTTCCAAACACACTTTTTCGAAGGCTATCATCGTGTTGCCTACCTGTTCGGCGTGTGTGCCGGAACCGATGCCCAGGTTGATGTCGGCTGCCGGGATGCCGAGGGATTCGAAAAAAGCGCGGGACATGCGGTCGTCGCAGTGCTGGCCCGTGTGGACTAATATATGTTTTATGGATTGATTGTTTGACCCCCTTTGCCCGCCACTCGCATTCCTTACGCTGGCATTTCCCCCTGTTGGGGGAAAGGAATTGGTATTCACTACGTGAATGGCGTTTATGAAAGGGGCTATTTTCATGAAGTTGGGGCGGGCGCCGACTACGGAGATGATTTTCATGTTGTTTGAAGTTTATAAATTTTTGTAATTCTGTTTAAGTTTATTTGTGTTGGTTATTAATAGATTACCTGCACGGCTATGTTTTTCAGGCAGGCTTCATCGTGTTTATTTCGTTTCTGAGAATCATTCCTGCCAATGATCGCCTTCGATGAGGGCCAACCGTTATTTCGACTCAAACGTAATCCCGTCTGTTTTGTTTTTGGATGAATTTGTAGTGCAGGGTGTTGTGGAGGCCTTGAGATAATGTGTAGGGGGCATTAAATCCGCAATTGTGGGCTTTGGTGGAATCAAACTGGGTAGTGGCGTAGAACTTTTTGACACGTAAAGAACTTACAGAAAACTTTTTATTTATGCCCACGGCGCCGGTGAGTTTGCTGAGGATATCGAAACCATACCCACCCAAAATGCCAAGCCATTATGGAAAATGGGTGGATGGGATGTTTCTGTGGAGGCTTTTTTCGACCTGCGCAACCAGTTTGTTCATGTTTAAATCCGGTTTGTCGATGAAGTTGAATACCTGGTAGCCGGGTTGGGTGTTTTGCAGATGGTATTGTTTTATAATAATTCAAAGTGTCTTTTAACTTTTTTAAAGCCGTAAAAAAGTTATCTCGGGAAAAATCTGTAGATATTTTTACGGTGGTCTATGACAACAAAAAAAACCGTTTCTTTTTCTATTTTCAGCCCGATACGATAGTCTTTTATACGAATACGGTAATAGTGTTTGTATCCTTTTAATTTTTTCAGTTGTTTAATTTGCCTTAAATTTTCAGCCGATTCTACTTCTTTAATTGTATCAGCAATTTCCGTTTTTAGTTGTTGGTCTTTAATTTTTTTTATTGCTTTCAAAAATGAAGCTTTAAATTCTGTTTTCATTTTTGTTCCAGTATTTTCATAATACTTTCCCGGCTGACTGTTTTGGTTTTCATGCCTTTTTCAATTAATTCAGCAAGTTTTACATCTTCCATTTTTTCCGTATCGATTGCCCGGGCTTTGGTTCCTGTTTTTTTTGCAAGATTAAGCCAGAATTTTGCATCTGCTTCATCTTTAACTTCAATAACTATTGCTTCCATAATTTTCTTTTTTAGCAAAATTAATAAAAATTGTGACAGGCAGACTGCCTAAGAAGTAGTGTCTTATTTCTGCTTACAATTTTCCGGATTTTTTTATCCCGGCCCCAGGGGTAAGTGGAGCCCCCTCAAATCCTCCGCCAGTCCTGGCGGAGGAGGACTGGGGCGATGAATTTTTTTATTGGTCTTTAACGCTGTCAGGTCATGCTGACGCTGACAGGTTGGGGGTGCGGGTTTTAACGACGGGCAAGGTAGGGGAACCGGTCTTTTCTTTACAGACCGGTTCCTTCGGTGTTTGGTTGGTACAGGTATCGCTACGCTCGTGGTGATTGGGCTTCGGACGGGAAAATCCCTAAGGGTTGCGGAGCTCCCTTAGGGTTTGTTCAGCGTTATTTTTTTTAATTTTCCTCCGGAGAGATGTCGGGCTTGGGAAAGTCCGACTCCCTGTTGGCTGCCAATGACAGATTTTCACAAACAACTCACAAATAGACAGTTATGAAATACGTACTCGGGTGTCATTTCGTTTCGCTGGTAGGCGTTGATTCAGTTAAAACCTTTAAGATTATTCGTTAGCAAGGGAACCGGTCTTTTCCTTACAGACCGGTTCCTTCGGTGTTACATGCT
>CAYTDH010000182.1:0-8447 GCA_964436325.1 uncultured Tangfeifania sp. | reverse complement strand
AACATTTGAATCCTCCGGATTCAGAAAAACCGCGTAATACAGAACCGGAATGAGACTACCGTCGGTGTCGCTGGGAGCGACGCCGACGGTAACAAACCTGTAAAGGCCAGCGGAAGGAGAAATCTGTTGATTCAAGAGATTTCTCCTCCTTCGTCGTCGAAATGACACCAGAGTGCGATTTTACTATTATATTAATTATGAGGCACTTGTAAAAATCTGTCATTGGCAGGTTTGTCGGCAGGCTCCCACCCTGAGCGAAGCGAATCGAATTCCCAAACACCAAACAAAAAACCATCCCCGAGCGAAGCGAATATTTCCCTACAAGCAAATTCCAACCATGATTACCAGACAACAATGACAACAATGACAACTTCAGAAACAAGCAACCAGTTCCAGTCAACATTTGTCATCTCCTCATCCTGCCGAACTGATGAAAAATATTGATCTTTTTGCTTTTAAACTTTTTAGGAGCAGAACGATCAAATACTGGTATAATAATTGTAATTTTAGCATGAATTGAAGCGTTATTTTAAGGAAAAGATTATGAAACAAAAAGTGAATATTTTATTGATTGTCGTAATGACTATCCTGTTTGCCACTTTTGCCCAGGCGCAGGAAAAAGTTATTCACGGCATGGTTACTACGTTTGACAGCATTCCGCTTATCGGAGCCGAAATAAACAACAGGAGCACAAAACAGCGGATCCTTACCGATTCGCTGGGAAGGTTTTCCATGGCATCAAGCCCCGGCGATAAACTGAAGGTGAAAGCTGAGGGTTTTTACAATGAAAAAGTAAAGCTGGGTGAAAAAACCAAGTTTGTGGCCATTAATCTCCGGCTTAAACCAGGTGAGCAAAACCGGGAATATGCCATCGGTTACAGCAAGGTATCGGACCGGGACAAACTCAGCGCACTGGCTAATTTGAATAACAAGGATGTTGACTTCAGCCAGTATAGTAACCTTTATGAATTGATTCAGGGGCGGTTTGCCGGTGTGCAAATCGTTAACGGGGAGATCATCATCCGGGGTATTAACTCCATTAACAGCAGCAGTGCGGCCTTAATCGTCCTCGACGGGGTACCGGTTGATGGAAGTGTACTGAGCAGTATACCTCCGGTGCAGGTGAAAAATATCGATGTTATGAAGGATGGAAGTGCGGCTATTTATGGCGCCCGCGGGGCCAATGGGGTCGTGCTTATTGAAACACGAAAAGGTGGCGATGATTAGCATTGCCTTTCCGGGGTAAAACGTTCATTTTTATAACCGAAATGTTTTGGGTTGGAAAAGAAAAAAGCATCTGCTAACCAGCAGATGCTTTTTTTTGCGGTGACGACGAGACTCGAACTCGCGACCTCCGGCGTGACAGGCCGGCATTCTAACCAACTGAACTACGCCACCATAGTTATCTGAACTTTGAAGAACGTTCTGTTTTTACACCACAAAGGGTGTCTGTTTTAACGGCTGCAAATATAACCTTTCCGGAATATCTGACAATGTTTGAACACTGTTTTTTAGGAAAAAATGAAAGATGTTCATCAGGCATGAACTTTATCATTTTGCCAAAAAAAAAGCATCTGCCATTCAGCGGATGCTTTTGCGGTGACGACGAGACTCGAACTCGCGACCTC
Organism: uncultured Tangfeifania sp.; assembly: GCA_964436325.1. Lineage (GTDB taxonomy): Bacteria > Bacteroidota > Bacteroidia > Bacteroidales > Prolixibacteraceae > Tangfeifania. Next base: position 6,819 of record CAYTDH010000182.1, on the reverse strand, counting down.
CGGCGTGACAGGCCGGCATTCTAACCAAACTGAACTACGCCACCAAATTATTTTGAATTTTGAAGAACTTTTTTCCGGAACCTTTGTGCTTTCCGAAAAAGGTGCTGCAAATATATACTTTCTTTTTTTCTCTGCAATGTAAAAAAAAAATATTTTTTCATTATTGTTTAAGTATTTGAAAAATAGATTGTTATGATGGTATTACAATTTACCCGACCGGATGAGGTTTTGGGGAATGAGTTTTTCCTCTCCTTCCCAGCGATAAGCTGTTAATTCACTGGTTCCGGTTACACAGGAGTCTACGCAGCAGATGTTGGGGCGGATAATATCGGGTCCGTTTTTCCGGCAGTAATGGCCAAAAAAAACGATGGGGGACTCTGAAGGATAAGGATAACATTCCGGGATGATTTGTTCGGGAATGGTATAGGGCGGGAGTTCATATTTGCTTTCGAAAGACAATTCCTGAAACGTTTTTCCGGTTGGGTGATCCCACCAGCGAATGCGAAAGGAGCGGGGAGAGACTCCTTTGTTGTTGATGATTTTGAGGTCGGCGGGCATTTTTAGCTGAACACCTTTGGTGATGAGCCAGATGTTTTGGGCCAGTTCAGAGGCAGGTTCATTGTATATTTGTTCAAACACCTTCTTTTTTATTTTTCCCGGGGGAATGTTTCTTTTCAGGAAATCAATTGCAGGATTGGCCCAGCAGGCATGGACAACCCTGATGCCATCCAGTTCGAGGTAGAGGGGTAATTGGCGCATCCATTTCCGGTGGCCTTCCCACTCTTCTTGATCGTGGGAGAATGCATCGAGGGTTTTCAGCACCGCGATAAAATTTTTTAAAGGAGGATTGATAAGGGGTCTCCCTTTTTTGTCTTTTATATCTGCAATGAGGGTGTTGATTTCATGATTCCCCAAAATGGCCAGGGCATTACCGTTTTCTACCATGGAACGAATCATGCGCACAGTTTTCCGGATATTAGGTCCCCGGTTGAGGAAATCTCCGGCAAAAATGGCTTTTCTGCCCGGATGGCTGTAGGCTCCGTTAATTTTTTTATACCCCATCTTCAGCAGGATTTTTTTCAGCAGGGGGGCATATCCGTGTACATCGCCGATTATATCGTACATAAACAAAACAATAAACAACTAAAATAAAAAATAGCCCCCGGAATCGGCAGCTATTTTCATGATTATTTTGTGAATTTTTCTTACCAGAAATAGATATAGAACAGAACAATGATGCTGATGATAATCACTGAATTAATGATATCCCAGTGATTATAGGAGGCCCGGGTCTCTGCCCTTTGTTCTTTCGAAGCCGTGCCGAGGGTGAGCCCTGCAATGCTGGCCGGGTCTTTAACACGGGTAAAGTAACTAATCACAATCATGGCAATAATCACGATGAAAAAGAGGTAGATTTCATAATGGAGCCAGTTGTGAACCAGAAATATCTGATAGATTACCGAGGTTTCCGGAATCGATCCGGCAAAGACATTCAGGGCCAGGCGGGTCATTCCAAGGGTAAACCCGATGAGCAGTCCCCATAAACCTGCTGAGGGCGTTGTTCTTTTGGAGATAACACCCAGCAGGAAAACAGCGGCAATTCCCGGAGCCAGCAAGGACTGAACATCCTGCAGGTATTCATAAAGGACTTTTCCCAAACCCCGCATGACGGGTATCCACGCAATACCAAGCATAACAATGATAACCGTAGCCGTTCGTCCGATGACAACATAGTGCCGGTCGCTTTTCCCGGGATTGTATTTTTGATAAAAGTCGATGGTAAAGAGCATGGCCGAGGAGTTGAACAGTGAAGCCAGCGAACTCATTAATGCAGCGAGGATACCGCCGATAACAATTCCCTTGAATCCCATGGGGAGGAGTTCCTTCACCATGGTAGAAAAGGCTGCGTCGTTGTTTTCCAAAACGAAAAGTCCTTTTTCCTGCAAAGCATAGGCAATCATTCCGGGAATCAGGAAAATAAAGACGGGAGTCAGCTTTAGGTAAGCTCCGAAAATGGTCCCGCGCCTCGATTGTTTCATATCACGCCCTGAAAGGACCCTTTGAACAATAAACTGGTCGGTGCACCAGTACCAGAACCCGATAATGGCCGAACCCAGAATCACTCCTGTCCATGGGAAGTCGGGGTCTTTGGGGGAACGAATGAGGCTTGTCATCGGATCACCATGTGCAGTAATATTGGCACTTGCAATTTCCATCATTTCTGCCCAGCCTCCCAGTTTTACCAGCCCGAGCACCAGCACGGCAATGGATCCAATCAATAAAATTGGAGTCTGGAGGACAGAGGTGTACAACACCGCCTTCATGCCGCCAAAGGTGGTGTAGAGCCCTGTGAGGACCACCAGTCCGATGGCGCTTATCCAGAAAAAGTCGATGGTGTACCCGAAGACCGTTAGGTACTCAATGTCGAATACATCTTTGAAGACAACCCCTCCGGCATAAACGGTTACAGCTACTTTCGTCAGCACATAACTTACCAGAGAGATAACCGAAAGAAAGGAGCGCGCATGCGAATTGTATCTCCTTTCCAGAAATTCGGGCATGGTAAAAACCTTACTCCGGGAGTAAAAAGGCACAAATAGCCAGCCCAGCAATAGAATCATCCAGCCATGCATTTCCCAGTGTGCCATGGCCATACCGCTTTCGGCGCCTGCCCCGGCAAGTCCCACCAGGTGCTCCGACCCGATATTGGAAGCAAAAATAGAAGCGCCGATGGCAATCCAGGTGGCGTCACGACCCGCTAAAAAGTAATCGGTGGTGTTTTTATCTTTCTTTTTTAACACCCAAATAACAATGCCGATAAGTCCGATTACAAAAAGACCCAGTACAATCCAGTCAAGTGTAGTCATTATTTTTGTTTTTCAGTTTATTATTGCGTTCAGTTTTTGAGCTTTGTCGCTCAGTATTTTACAATACGTTCCTGTTTTTCGTCCATTTTATCGGCTTTTACCCGGTAGTAATAAGCTCCTTTTTTCGATTCGGTGGAATTTTTTTGGTCCAATCGTTCCAGCACATCCAGTGAAAGCATCTTTTTCCGGAAATTTCCCGGATCAAATTCCCGCTGATAAAGGGCTTCATAGAGTTTTCGCAACTGAAGAAGGGTGAATTTAGCCGGAAGCAGCTCACTTCCTACCAGTGTGTTTCCTGCCTTTTCCTGAAGCTTTTTCAATGCTTGCTCTATTATCTGGTCGTGGTCAAAAATTAAAGGGGGCAAATCGTTGACAGGCCACCAACGGGCTCCGAACTTTTCAGCACGTTCTTTTTGATACCGGTCAATAGGGATGAGGGCAAAAAAAGCAATACTTATTACCCGTTCAACATCCTCACGCCGGGGATCGGAGAACGTGCTTACCTGCTCTAAAAAGATTTCTTTGAGACCGGTGGTTTGATTCAAAACGCGGCATGCCGCTTTCTCTGCCGATTCATGGGGACGGATAAATCCCCCCATAAGCGACCAGGAACCTTTTACCGGCTCAAAAGCCCTTGGGTAGAGCAGTAATTTTAATTCACCGGCTTCGTATCCGAAAACGACACAATCAACTGCTACCAGATATTTTGTCTGTTCCGTATAAAAATGCATGCTGTCTCTTTATGAACATGTAAATCTAAAAAAGTATGATTTACTTTTTATCATTCAGGGTAATATTTTATTAAAAACATGTTTTATAGCAGGAAAATTTCTGTCGGAGACAGGAATAATTTATGAAACGACCATGAATTTTTATTCTGTCAATCGCAATGAACAGCTGCAATCATCCATTTGTGATTATCCCAGGGCGTTCGGAGTCAGGCTGTTTTTCCGGGGATAATTGCTCATATAAATACTTTCACCTCTATTCATTACGGTAATTAAATGGAATCCTTTACATTTGAAAAAAGAAAACACGAAAAATGAAAGATTTAAAGCGCTACTTTGTAGTGAACGCAACACCCGAAGATGTATATAATGCTTTGACAAACAAAAAGATGTTAGAGATTTGGACAGGTGAGGATGCTGAAATGCTGCCTGAACCCGGAACGGAGTTTTCATTGTGGGGAGGGAGTATTTCAGGAAGAAACCTTGCTTTTGAGGAGAATAAGGAAATTGTACAGCAATGGTTCTTTGGCGAACAGGAAGAGAACTCCATTGTTACCTTGCGGTTTCATCCTCATAAAAAAGGCACCAGCATTGAGCTCAAGCATACCAATATTCCGGATGAAGCTTTTGATAACATTTCAGAAGGCTGGGAAACCGATTATTTTAATGCTTTGAAGGAGTTGTTTATTTGATTTGAGGTTATGGATTTACGATGGTTGATTATTTTGATTTTTACGAGCGGTTTTCTGTGGTCCTGTGAAAAGGGGCCCCGGGATTCGGGCAAAGAGAACGGCGAGTTTGTTTTCAGGGGGAGAACCCTTGAGGAGATTCGGGAGTCTGGAAGACTCAGAGCGCTAACCACTTACAGCGGGACAAGTTATTTTTTGTACCGGGGGCAAGCTATGGGATTCGAATATGAATTGCTGGAACGGTTTGCCGATCACCTGGGCGTGGAACTCGAGATTGTGGTTTCCCAGAACATCGATCATTTATTCGACAGGCTCATGGAAGGAGATATAGACCTTGTGGCCCATGGCATCACCATTACCTCGGATCGCAAAGAGAGGGTAAATTTTACCGATTACCTTTACCTTACCCACCAGGTCCTGGTTCAGAAGAAACCAGATAACTGGCGGAATATGAAATGGAGCGCCATTGAGAGCGAACTGGTGCACGATGCCATTGAGCTTATAGGAGATACCGTGTCTGTCAGAAAGAATACTTCTTATTACCAAAGACTGGTGAATCTTTCCGGTGAGATAGGAGGGGAGATTGTCATAGACACCCTTTCCGGGAATCTTTCCACAGACGAAATTATAAAGATGGTTGTGGATGGCAAGATAAAGTATACCGTTGCCGACAATAACATCGCAAGCATCAATTCGTCGTATTATCATATTCTTGACATCGATGTGCCCGTTAGTTTTTCGCAGCGCATTGGCTGGGCAGTAAACCCCGGAGCCACTGATTTTCTGAATGTCCTGAATGAATGGCTAAAGGAGATGAAAGAAGAGGTGGACTATTATGTCATCTATAACAAATATTTCAAGAACAAAAGGGATTTCAGGAAGCGGATACAGAGTGATTTCTACAGCATTACCAACAACCGCATCAGTAAGTACGACGAATTGATAAAAGAGAATGCTGATACCATTGACTGGGACTGGCGGCTGGTGGCTTCGCTTATCTACCAGGAGTCGCAATTTGATCCTACTGCCAGTTCGTGGGCGGGTGCTGGTGGATTGATGCAGATCATGCCCGCTGTTGCCGAAGAGCTGGGGGTTGATAACCGGTTAAATCCGGAACAGAGCATTGAAGGGGGGACCCGTTTTCTAAAAGACTTGTGGGACAAATTTGATGCGGTGGAAGATTCCATCCAACGCATTAAATTTACGATGGCTTCCTATAATTGCGGGTATTATCATGTGCTGGATGCCCGTACATTAGCGGAAATTAAAGGACTCGACCCCAACAGGTGGGACAACAACGTGGAAGAGATGATTCTGAAACTGAGTTATCCGGATAATTACAACCGGCCCGAAATAAAATACGGGTATGTTCGCGGCATTGAACCCTATACCTACGTGCGGCAGATATTCCAACGGTATGAACATTACACTCAATTTATTGAGGTCTGAAGTCCCTGTGGGGTTAAGGAATCAGATTTTTTTCCCACTTTTCGGCCAGGCTGGGCGCTTCCCCTCTGAGTATGGATACGAAAGCTGCCAGCGCCTTCCTTGCATCGCCCAGCGGATAATAAAAAGCATTCCAGTTGTCGCTGTCTTCTCCGTCATGATTCGGAATAACATGCTGAAAAAGATGGGCATCTTTTTTTTAATTCCTATGAAAACAAATACAGCAATTAAAAGATAAAAAAAATGGATCAGTTTTTGATGATATTGAGGTAGATTTTGCAAATCCTTTTTGATCTGTTTTGAAAAAGGAAAATGGTTTTTCGGAATCAACGTTGTTTGACTTTTGGATCATTGATATTTTCTCCTTTAAATCGGGGAAAATGTTATATCTTTGCAGGCATTAAGTTTACCCGGTGAGCCGGCAGATGGAAAGTTTCCTGAAGAATATGGGGAGTTCCATTTTAAAGGTTCCCCGTTAGCACAAATATATGGGGCTGACTGGTTTTGACAGCGGGTAGAAGAGGCAAGTAAGCATGCCGGGTTTTGGTTGTTGACCCGTAAAAAATAATGATCAAACTTTTAATTGGCGAAGAAAATTACGCTCTTGCTGCGTAACCGAATCACAGTAGGTTAACGCTTAATCCTGGCACAAGGTGCCGGGACAAGACATCGCCCGGATGCCGTCGCTTCGAGGCTGTCCGGTAAGGCGGTGCAAGAAAAATCGAAGCTGGTTGCAGCGGTGCTCTGACGCTGCGACGAGATAAAAGAGCTAAGGTACCGGTCGGTGGCTCTGATCCTGCCGGCACACGAAAATCAAGTCGGAGCTAAGCATGTAGAAAGCTTGTTGCTTCCTCGTTTGGACGCGGGTTCGACTCCCGCCAGCTCCACCTTCGCTCACCGAAGCTTTAGCGCAGGTGAGTTTCATTCATTTTTATATAAACTTCACCGAAGCTATAATCTTTGTAATATTATAACTTCGGTGAGCTTCGGTGGACGCAGTCCACTTTCAAATCCTAAACTTATGTGGTACGTTTACATTCTCAAATGCTCCGACAATTCCTTTTACACCGGCTGCACAAACAATATTGA
>CAYTDH010000181.1:0-8474 GCA_964436325.1 uncultured Tangfeifania sp. | reverse complement strand
TGGAAATTAACAGGAATTTTTACTTTTGCGCCGGTGAAAGGAGAACAAAGTTGCACAAAAGGGTGTTAAAACAGCATGGAAAAAGCAATAAAAATATATACGAAAACGGGAGACGACGGAACCACCGGTCTTGTCGGGGGAAGCCGCGTTAAAAAATATGATGTAAGGCTGGAAGCTTACGGTACGGTGGATGAACTGAATGCTTCCCTGGGAATTATCCGGTCTTGTGAACTGCCCGAAGAATTTGCCGGTTGGTTGATTGAAGTTCAGAATAAGCTTTTTAATATGGGGTCGAGGCTTGCTTCCGACGAAAAGGGAGATGCTTTTACTTCTGGATTATCGATTACGGAAAAGGATATTCTTTTTCTCGAAAATGCCATTGATGAGATGGAGTCCACCTTGCCTGAGCTCACTCAATTTATTCTTCCCGGCGGAGCTCCTGCCCCGGCTCAGTGCCATGTGGCGCGCACCGTTTGCCGGCGTGCTGAACGCCGGATTCTGGAATTTGCAGAGCAGAATAAGGTTCAGCCCGAGATTATAAAATACATGAACAGGCTCTCCGATTTTCTTTTTGTTTTAGCCCGTAAACTTACCGCCATTAGAGGGTTGGAAGACATGGCGTGGAAACATTCATAAAAATAATCAGGCTGACGGCTATTCGTAATGTTTTTTTATTATATTCGCGGCATTGAAAAAAATGAGTTGAACCGCTTAAATTCAATAAGATGTATTGGACTCTGGAATTAGCTTCAAAGCTGGAAGATGCTCCCTGGCCAGCCTCGAAGGATGAATTAATTGATTTTGCGATACGTTCGGGAGCTCCACTGGAAGTGATTGAAAATTTGCAGGAAATTGAAGATGAAGGAGAAATCTATGAGAGTATTGAGGATATCTGGCCCGATTATCCCAGTAAAGATGATTTTTTCTTCAACGAAGATGAATATTGAATTGAGTCACTAGTAATAATCAAAAAGCAGGTCTTTGAGCCTGCTTTTTTTATCCCCTGCAACACACAGAATCTAAAATCCCATGATGTAAAGGAACCAATAGCAAGAGGATAAGCTGGAAGATCAGGATTCTTGTACAAAGGATTTAAAAAAGATTTCTGCTCTCTGGCTGCCAATGACAGATTTTTTCTTTAGCCTCCGGGTCCTCTTAATGCCATAGAAATGAGCCACCAAATCACTAAAACACGAAAAGTCACTAAATCATGACCAGGCTGGTCGACCAAGTTCATTTCATCTTCAGGTCCCCTATAATTCCACAAAAGCTGCGAAGTTCTCTTAGTGAGTGCACTGTGAGTAACCATCAATCCGCCGAGGCAGGCGGACAAGCTCCAGCTCGGAGCACCAAACAACAAACAACGAACACCAAACAAGAAATTATCCCCGAGCGAAGCGAAAATTCCTACACACGCATCCCCCAACCATGATAACCATGACAACAATGACAACCAGAGACAAACCAGCCCCAAGCACCCAAGATTTTTCCTCAAATTTTCCCGCCAATTGAACACAAATGTGTATTTTTACCATACCAGAACAGAACAGTAGAATAAAATTAAACAGACCGATGAAAAAATTATTATTAAACCTCAGTTTCGTTGTTTTTAGTATTGTTTCAACAGGACAGATTACTGATTTTGAATTCTTTAATTCCAATTTACCCATTGAAGAGCGGGTGGATATTTTGATTTCGCAGATGACGCCAGAGGAAAAGATTGACCAGATGGTGTATGCTGCCCCCTCCATACCCCGTTTGGGCGTTCCGGAATACAACTGGTGGAATGAATGTTTGCATGGTGTTGCCAGGGCGGGCTATGCTACCGTATTTCCGCAATCCATTACCATTGCCGGTTCGTGGGACAAGGATTTGATGTACCGCGTAGCTTCCACCATTTCGGATGAAGCCCGGGCCAAGCATCATGAATTTGTGCGCCGCGGGAAACGGGGCATTTACCAGGGGCTCACTTTTTGGTCACCCAACATCAATATTTTCCGTGATCCCCGTTGGGGCAGGGGGCATGAAACTTATGGGGAGGATCCTTATCTGACCGGACAAATGGGAACGCAGTTTGTTCAAGGGTTACAGGGAGACCATCCCGATTACCTCAAGGTGGTGGCCACGGCCAAACACTATGCGGTCCATTCGGGCCCTGAGTCTCTCCGTCATGAATTTAATGCGCATGTGAGTGAACGCGATTTGCGGGAAACTTATCTGCCTGCCTTTCGCTCACTGGTGGTCGATGGCGGTGCCTATTCGGTCATGGGAGCCTATAACCAGTTTCGCGATTATCCTTGTTGTGCCAATCCCATCCTGAATGATATCCTGCGGAACGAATGGGGATTCGATGGTTACGTGGTTTCCGACTGTTGGGCCGTATCGGACTTTTTCCGGTTTCAGGAATTCTCTGCCGATGCTGCCGAAGCCTCCGCTGTAGCGGTGAAAAACGGCACAGACCTGAACTGCGGAAACTCCTATCCCCATCTCCGGAAAGCCCTTGAACAGGGCATTGTTTCTGAAAAAGATTTGGATAAGGCCGTAAAACGCCTGTTCACCGCCCGTTTTAAACTGGGAATGTTCGATGACAAAGAAGAAGTTCCTTATGCCCGGATTCCTTTTATCGAAAATGCATCGGAGGAAAATGCTGCACTTGCGCTCGAGGCAGCCCGCAAAAGTATCGTTCTTCTCAAAAATGCCCGGAATACACTCCCCTTGTCCAAAGATATCGAAACCCTGGCGGTAATAGGTCCCAATGCCGATAATTGGGAAGCCTTGCTGGGGAATTACAACGGTATTCCCAAAGAACCGGTTACTGTACTCCAAGGTTTGAAAAATAAATTGAAGCATACAACCCTATTGTTTGCCGAAGGCTCTCATCTGGCAGAAGGGGTTCATAACCTTCATCCCATCCCCGGAGAATTTTTGCTGACAGAGAATGGAGAACCCGGAGTCACCGGGGAGTATTTTGACAATGCTGATCTGGAGGGTGAACCTGTTTTTAAGCGCATCGATAAAAACATTGATTTTTACTGGGAATCACATGCTCCCGTTCCGGTTCTTCCCGATGATGATTTCAGCATACGCTGGACCGGCTATCTGGCTCCCCCTGTTTCCGGAACCTATCATCTGGGGTGCTGGGGAATGCCTACCCTGGAAATCTGGCTGGAAGGAGAGAAAATCCTGAGCCACAACACCGAGCATCATGCGTTTCACCATGAGAAAACTGCAGAACTGGAAGCCGGGAAAAAATATAAATTTATTTATGAATACAAAAATTGGTATGGCGATGGCGATGCCCGTCTGCTCTGGGCTATGCCCAATCCCGGTATGCAGCAGGAGGCCGTTGACATTGCACGCCATGCCGATGCTACGGTATTGGTTCTTGGTTTGTCGCAACGGCTCGAAGGGGAGGAGATGCCTATTGAGGTGGACGGCTTCTCCGGAGGCGACCGGACACACTTGAAACTCCCCAAAACCCAGCGCGAACTGATGAGTGCCCTTGTGGAAACCGGAAAACCGGTTATTTTGGTGCTGATGAACGGCAGTGCCCTGGCAGTCAATGAGGCCGATCAAAAGGTCGATGCCATTGTTTCTGCCGGGTATCCCGGACAAGAGGGCGGACATGCCGTGGCCGATGTGCTCTTCGGCGATTACAATCCCGCCGGCCGGCTGCCGGTTACCTACTATCAGTCGGTGGACCAACTACCGCCCTTCGAAGATTATGATATGGAAAACCGGACCTACCGCTATTTTCAGGGAGAACCGCTCTATCCTTTTGGATATGGGTTGAGTTACACCACATTTGAATACGACGGTCTGGAAATGCCCGGAGAAGCCCGGACCGGAGAAACTGTTAAAATTGCTGTAAAAGTGACCAATACCGGCGAAATGGCCGGCGAAGAAGTGGTCCAGCTTTACCTGACCGACGAAGAAGCATCCACACCGCGGCCTCGTCATCAGTTGGAAGGATTTGACCGCATTCATCTGCAGCCCGGAGAAACCAAAACTGTGGATTTTGAACTGACACCCCGCCAGTTTTCCATCATAGGAAAAAAAGATAAACGGGTTATTGAACCCGGCTGGTTTACTGTCTCGGTGGGAGGCGGCCAACCTGGTGCCGGTGAAATCCCCTCTGTTTCAGGAAGGGTGAAACTCTCCGGTGAAGAGGTGGAAGTCGATTGATTTTTTTTTGGATTTTTTTAGATGTTTTAACAAATGCCTTAAATTGTTGGCTTTCAATTTTTTTTTCCGATTTTTTTCCTGTTAATCTTTTAGGAAGGAAAAAGAGGCTGTTTTTTTTATTGCGTGATTTATATTTTTGAAGTCATTCGATTAAATGCAATAAAAAAATTTAAAGGAGGAAAAAGTTATGTCAACTTGTACAAAGTTAATGGCGGTTGTTTTTGTGCTTGCAGGGCTTACCTATGGTCCTCTTTCTAATCAGGCAACCGCAAAAGAAATGGAATTTTACACCCCTTATTCCCGTATTTCGGTTCCACCCGGCGAATCGGTTGATTATTCCATAGATGTAATCAATCATTCAGATGCGATTCAAACCCTAAATATCGCGGTTTCGGGGATGCCTTCGGGCTGGGACTATACGGTTCGTTCGGGAGGCTGGAACATTGAACGGCTTTCGGTGCGGCCCGGCGAAGAGGAAAGCGTTAGTTTAACAGTGAATGTGCCTCTGAAAGTGAACAAAGGAAGGTACAATTTCAGGGTATGGGATGGCGCATCCACTTCGCTTCCCCTGAGCATTTTTGTTTCCGAGCAGGGGACCTTCAAAACGGAGTTCGACACTGAACAGGCCAACATGGAGGGGCAGGCCAAATCCACCTTTACCTTCAATGCCACCCTGCGCAATCAGACTGCCGAAAAACAGCTTTATGCTTTTCGCTCGCAGGCCCCCCGTGGCTGGAAAGTGGCTTTTAAGGTCGACTACAAACAGGTGACCTCCTCGGAGATCGAACCCAATACCACCCAAGACATTACCATTGAGGTGGATCCACCGGATCAGGCAGAGGCCGGAACGTATAAAATTCCGGTGGCTGCGACCACTTCCGGGAATAATTCCACCCTCGACCTTGAAGTGGTGATCACCGGTTCTTATGATATGGAATTTTCCACTCCTACCGGTTTAGTGAGTACGAAAATAACTTCAGGTAGTGAAAAAAGACTTGAGTTGGTGGTGAATAACACCGGTTCCTCTCCCCTGAAGAATATTGAGTTCAGTGCCTCCAAACCCAATAACTGGGATGTGGTTTTTGATCCTGAGGCCATAGAAAATCTTGAACCTGGTGAAAGAGGAAGTACGTTTGCAACGGTAAAAGCTCCCCGTGAGGCCATTGCCGGCGATTATGTGACCAAATTAACGGCCAAAACGCCTGAGGTCACCGAACAGGTGTCGTTCCGGGTTTCAGCACGGACGCCCCTCTTTGCCGGCTGGGTAGGTGTTGTCATTATTCTGGTAGCCTTTGGAATCGTTTATTATCTGTTCCGGAAATATGGAAGGAGGTAAGTCGTGATGAAGAAAAGCATCGAACTGGTTGATTTAACCAAGCAATATGGTGTGCTCACGGCAGTCGATCATCTGAACCTCTCGGTAGGGCAGGGTGAAATTTTCGGATTGCTGGGTCCCAACGGGGCAGGTAAGTCCACGGCCATCCTGATGATGCTGGGATTGACGGAACCCACCGGAGGATCGGTAAGGGTTCGGGGGATCGACCCGGTGAGCAGGCCCATGGAAGTAAAAAAAACAGTAGGATATCTGCCTGAGAATGTTGGGTTTTACAACGATCTTACCGGTCTTGACAACCTTATTTATACGGCCCGCCTGAATTATATTCATGGGAAAAAGGCCCGGCAGGAAGCAGAACGTTTGTTGGAGCGGGTAGGGCTCACCAGTGCAAAGGATAAAAAAGTGCGTACATATTCCCGTGGTATGAAGCAGCGGCTGGGACTGGCTTCTGTATTGATCAAAGAACCGCGGGTTATTATCCTCGATGAACCTACCCTGGGGATTGATCCTACCGGAGTCCGCTCTTTTCTGGAACTTATCGTTGCTTTGGGAAAAGAGGAGGGAATTACGGTGTTGTTTTCTTCGCACCACCTGCACCAGGTGCAGCAGGTCTGCGACCGGGTGGGGATTTTTGTAAATGGAAAACTGCTTGCTGAGGGCGACATCGAATCGCTCACCAAAAAGCTTTTTAACGGCACTCCCTACATCATCGAAGCCGGGATTGAAACTGGTGAAAAGGAGCAGCAGGGTGGTTCCGAAACCGTTTCTCCTGAAAAGGTGGAAGCCATGGTTCAACATATTCAGGGGGTAAAAAAGATTACCCCCGATGAAAGAACGTTCCATTTTGAATGCGCTTATGATGCCAGTCGCGATATTGCCCGCGCTGTACTTGAATCAGGGGCCGGATTGTTTTTGCTGAGGAAAAAGGAATTTGGCCTCGATGAAATTTATCACCGTTACTTCGAAGGAGGAATGAATGATGCATAAAATAGATCAAATCAGACAAAAAATAAAGGATTTAAAATTCTCCGGGCTTCTTGCCTCCTGGGGGAAGTGGATCTATTCCGGGGGTAATTCAAAGCCGTTTAGTGTTATTGTGCAAAAGGAATTATCGGATCATGTAAGGAGCTGGCGCTTTGTAATCCTGGTGGTCATCATCGGGTTGACTTGTTTCGGTTCCATCTATTCCGCGCTTTCAGCCATCGGAAGTGAGGGGCTTGAGTCATCGGGAACGGAGGATCCTTTTCTTTTTTTAAAAATTTTTACCATTTCCGACGGAACCCTTCCCTCGTTTATCGTTTTCATCAGTTTTCTGGGGCCTTTGCTTGGCATAGGACTGGGGTTTGATGCCATTAACTCGGAACAAAACAATGGCACCCTGAGCCACATTCTCGCGCAGCCAATTCATCGCGATTTTATTCTGAATGCTAAATTTCTGGCGGCCCTGAAATTAATTGCGATGCTTTTTTTTGTTTTGGTTTTCCTGGTGATGGGCGTGGGAATACTCACCACCGGGTTGTTACCAACGGCCGGGGAGTTCTGGCGACTACTCTTTTTCATTTTGCTTAGTGTGTTGTATGTGGCTTTCTGGTTGAATCTCTCCATTCTATTTTCCGTTGTTTTTCGGCAGCCCGCTACTTCTGCCCTTGTAGCCATTGGCTTCTGGCTCTTTACCACCGTTTTTTATCCCATGATTGTGGATGTGGTTACTCAGTCCCTGGACCCCGGTCAGTATGCTCATCCTGCACAGGTAGTGGCTTTCGAAAAATTCCGGCTGGCCCTTTTGCGGGTCCTTCCCAGCCAGTTGTTTACTGAAGCGACATCCACCCTTCTTGTCCCTTCTGTGAGGAGTTTAGGGCCACTGACCATGCAGCAGACCCATGGAGCGATTCCGGGTCCGCTGCCGCTGGGACAGAGTATTTTGTTATCATGGCCTCAACTGGTGGGACTGATTGCCACTACGGTTCTCTGTTTCGTGATCAGCTATGTTGTTTTCATGCGCCGGGAAGTGCGGTCGGGCTCATAACCTGAACGCTTGTAACCGATTGAATAAACCAAAAGAGCACCAAAAGAGGTAAAAACGGAAAGGGTAAAAACGTTTAGAGCGTGGGGCTGATTCCCGAATGCCCAAAAACCGGTTGCAACGGGAAACCAAAGGATGGCCATCGCTATCCAATGCCACATGCGGTATTTTTCGAGTCCAAAAAATAAAAGAACAAAAAGAGCAGCCAAACCGCCCCATTTAATCCAGGTAATCACATGCAATTGGTGAAGCAGCGGATTCAAAGGGGCGGTATTTTTTTGCTGGCTGTAGATTTCCGTGATGGAGAGTAGCTTCAGGTTTTCCAGGAAATCGGCTCCCAGGATAACCAGGATGAGGGAAATGCCCATCCATAAGAATTTCTTTTGAAAAAGGACAGCCGCCTTTTTTGTGAAGAAAAACAGGAACAGGCAATAAGTCAGCATAAAGGCAAAATCGATGTAATTCCCGGTATCGGTTTGTTGAATCTGCTCCTGAGTTAATCCCCCGAATAACGACTGAATGTCTTCGGGTGTTTTTGCAAATTCAAATGCGATGATAAAACTATCAAATCCATCGGGTGCTGTTGCAGGAAAAAAGCGGCCCATAATGACCATGAGCAGCAGAAGCGGAACAGCCAGCCAGGCCAGGTTGGAGAAGGGGTGGGTTGTGGTGTAATTTTTCATGCGTGCTGATTTTTTTGGGGGAATTTAGACAATTTGAAAGAATTTCTACTTTTTAGCTCTAAATAATTCTATTTTTTCTGACTCGAATGCATTTTTATAGCGAATTCATTCAGGTTTTTATCTGTTAAATCAGGAAATTTGACCCCTGAAAATCAGAAAATGAAGAATCGAATGAGTCGAAAAAAATTATAAATTGCCGATTTGAACTTATGAGAAAAGAATTTTACCTCTTCATCTTTTTACTCTT
>CAYTDH010000180.1:0-8511 GCA_964436325.1 uncultured Tangfeifania sp. | reverse complement strand
CTCAGTTTTTTTACGCCACGGCTTAAACCTGATACCACAGAAGCAACGGTAATTCCGGTAATACCGACAATCAGGAGTACCTGCATCGGAAGAGTTTCAGACATACCAAACAAATGGCTTAACCCGGCATTTATCTGGCTGACACCCAGGCCAAGAGATGTGGCTAAGCCAAAAAGGGTAGCCAGCACTGCCAATACATCAATCATATCTCCCCGCCAGCCATAAACGTTATCACCTAAAAGCGGGTAGAAAATGGAACGGAAAGCCAGCGGCATGTTGCGATTGAACGAGAAAAAAGCCAGGGCAAGGCCAACTAATGTATAGATTGCCCAGGCATGAAGTCCCCAGTGAAGAAACGTGATTTTCATTGATTCTCTGGCCGCTTCCATCGTTTCAGGAGAAGCGTGTGGCGGGGCTGTAAAGTGAAATACCGGTTCGGCAACGCTCCAGAACAAGATGCCAATCCCCATTCCTGCACTAAATAACATGGAAAACCACGACCGGCGGTTGAACTCAGGCACAGCATGCCTTCCTCCCAAACGAATTTTACCAAAATTGGAAAATGCAAAATAAAGAGTGAGAAACAAATAAAAATTGACCGCCAAAATCAGGAACCATCCAAAATTATTGGATATCCATTCCTGGATATTTGAAAAAACACGTTCCATGGGACTGCCCACGATCAGGGTTATAGCGATAAAGAGGAGCAGTAGAATTGTGGCTGGCCAGAAAACCGGCCCATGTATGTCAAAATATTTTTTTTTAGTTATTCTCATTTAATCTGACTATTTAAGAACAAATATACTCATTTTAAATGCCAAATCCATTGGTCACTTTCCGTTCATCAATCTGCTCTGCAGATGCATTTAATGAAATATCTACAGTAGCATTATTTGTGACGTTAAGCGTTTTTTTAACATTCTCATTGAGTCGTTGTCTTTTTTCACGGCTTGCTTGTTACGGTCTCGGCGTCGAGTAGGAAAAGGGAGTTTCACCCTAATCCTCTCGCAGAACCGGACTTGAACCTCTCGGCTCATCCGGCTCTTGTTATGCAAATCTAAACGCTTCAACTTGATAATCTTATTTGCCAGTGGTAAAATAATGCAGGAAATTGCTTCCTCACTGTTTCAAACCATTTATAGGCGCGGTTTACACTTGCTTTGTAGCGTTTGTACCTTCTCATGGCCCAGCGTTCCAATCGCTTTCGCAATAATTGAAAAAGCGGGGTTACATCCCGATGTTGGAACGCTACAATCAAATCAGGCCAAACACGGCCTTGTTTCCTATGACTTAGTGACCCGCCGTATATGTTCCTGAGAGAAAAAAGTCCGGTGGACTTTTGAAGCGAAAGGAAGGAGCGTAGCTCGCGTAGGTTCGGTGGTTTGAGAGCCTCTCCCTGCCAGCTTTTACTGGTGGGGCGGGCTACTCGATTAGCAACTGGAGGTTATTAAAAAGCAAACTCAATGTTATCGCTTGTCTCAATCCTTAATTTAACTTTCGCTTTTATTGCTTGAAATACTTTTATTATTATTGAAACAGATGCACTATGGTTTCCATGCTCAAGTTTTGAAATTTGAGCACGTTTTACTCCAATTAATTCGCCAAATTGTGATTGAGTCAAGTTATTTTGAATACGCAATTGCTTAATTTTTTCTCCAATCAATTCCATTTTTAAGTCAAACTCATACGCATCTCTCTCCGGTGTACCTTTTTCTCCAAAGTACTTATCCTCTAAATCCTCGAATCTTTTAAAATTTGTCGTTTTCATAATCATGAGTTTTATAGTAATCCTTTGAAATATTTTTCCTTAATCATCTCAGCTTTTTCAATATCCTTCTTTGGCGTCTTGTTTATTTTCTTAATCAATCCGTGTGTACAAACTATTAATGTTTCAGAATCACCTGAACTATCCCAGAATGCAAACAGTCGAAAAAACTTACTGCTGTCTTTTACTCGAAATTCAAAAATATCTTTCGAACCTCTCATTTTTACAAACCAATCTCCATAAATCCTCATTTTTGTTTTACGAATCGCATAAAACAATTTTTTTCTAGCTGTTTTCTAAATCTTATCAACGAACTTATCCGCCTCTGGAAGAAGGACTATTTCAATCGGTTTACTCATAGATAATTTTTATACAAACCTGCGAGAATGTTTCCATATTCAGAAACAATCGAACAGTTTTTTTTGTGCAGGGTGTCAAATCCACTTGTTGCTAACGGTCCGCGGCTATGGTGCGTGCCGCATTTTTACCTGTATGGTTATTAATTTGCACCATCCTCAAATATATCATTGTCTTTTCTTAAATGCACTACCTGCGGCGGGCACTATGAGCCGATGTTACCCATCGTTTTTTTATACCGTCAATCAACGTAAGTCTCCCGGATAATCGACTTGACCTCTTTTATTTCTGGTTGAGATAGCCTTCCCATGCTTTTAATAATCCTCCTTCTGTCAATTGTTCTAATTTGGTCGATGACAATCCAGCCAATTTTATTATCATGTTTAACTTCTATTCTTGTAGGATATTTTTTTGATTTTGTGGTCATTGGAGCTACTACGATGGTTTGAAGATATTTATTCATCTCATTTGGTGAAACAATAACACAAGGCCTGGTTTTTTTTATTTCGCTGCCAATGGTTGGATCCAGGTTTAGCAAAACAATTTCATATTGTTTTAATTCCATTGCTCAAGATTTTCGTCTTCAAAAACATCATTGAATAACAATTGATCCTCTCCGTTTTCACTCATTTCCTTAAAAGACTTTTCCCAACCTTTACGGGGTTTTGAAACCGGTTTTATGATTATATACCCTTTTTCGAGAATAAGCTCAACTTTGTCTTTAATGTTGTACTTTTCTAGTAGTGTTTTACTAAGCCTGAATCCTTTAGAGTTTCCTATTTTTATAACTGAAATTTCCATAATTTCTATCTTTGCTTGTAGTTACAAAGTTAGCACAACAACTTCGTTTTGGCAAGTTTTTTTTTTATTCTGACTAACGGTAAGGCTCTTTTGGCATTTTAGGATTGAGGGCAAGCAATGCACAATGCGGGAATGCCAAATGTGCCTTAAAGCGAAGGGATGCCGTGTGATTGGATTTTACATCTCTAACCATCGTCTAAATATATTTACTCTTGCTTTGCTTATTAATATGTGTTCTGTCGATTTTGGCTTTGTTTTCAATAATAAACGCCCGTTAAAATAGTTACTTGCTTCAATTATCGCTTTTCTTGATGCAATAAACTGTCGGTTAGCTCTAAAAAAATCTGTCTGATTTAACTTGTTTTCTAAAATATCCAAAGTCTCGTCAACAACATGTTTTTCTTCATTGTGGATCAGTCCGTAAACAATGCCGTTCTCAATAAAGAAGAAAGCAAAATCAGAAACAGGAACAGGTATAAAACCATCGTACTTTTTTATCAGAATAGTCCTTTTATCATTGTCTGCTTTCTTTGTTAAATTATATAAAACATCTAAAAGATTTTTATCTGTATTGGTTTGCTTCTGCGAATGCTGATATTTGTTAAGGGCAAATTCAATATCTGATTTTTTTATCGGTTTTAAAACATAATCAATACTGTTTACTTTGAAAGCTCTTATTGCATATTCATCAAAAGCGGTTGTGAAAACAACAGGGAATAATACTTCTGTTTTGTCAAAAATTTCAAATGAAACTCCATCTGCAAGTTGAATATCAAAAAAACCAAGTTCGGGTTTTGGGTTCGATTTTATCCATTTAACGGCATCTTCAATGCTTTCAAGGCAAGCCAATACATTTATATCAATATCCAATTCTTCAAAAATGGCAAGCATATTTTGACTTGCACTTAACTCATCTTCAACCAATATTACATTCATCTTATAATTGGAATTTTAACGCAAAATTCATCATTTTCTTCAGTAATTTTAATTTCCTTCCCGCAAATCAGTTGATATCTTTTGTTAAGGTTACTTAATCCTGAACCATGACTTGCAACATTCTCTTTCCTTCTCAATTCATTTTTAAAATAAATAAAATCTTCCGTGTTTACCATTGATATTTTCACAGGACTTGAACTAAGAAGCTTATTGTGCTTTGTTACATTTTCAAGCAAAACCTGCAAAGCCAATGGTGGAATTTTATATTCCAGCACATTGCTGTTTATTCTGTTTTCAATGCTAAAATTATTACCAAATCTTTTATGCAACAGGTAGGTATAATCATTTAGAAAACCAATTTCTTCTTTTATGGACACAATGTTATTGTTTCCACTATCAAGAATATAGCGGTACACCTGTGACAATTTCTCAACAAATTCAAGGCTATCGTTCTTCTCAGCAGTTCGAATAACAGTACTTAGAGAGTTCAGTGTATTAAAGAAAAAATGCGGGCTAATTTGTTCTTTTTATGCGTTAAGCTCGGCATTTGCTTTCTCCGTTTTTAATTGTTGGTTTTCGGTTCTTAAAACATACATTTGTTTCAGAAAAACAAATAAATATGCCACCGAAACGGCTAAAACATATGCAAAAAAATTGCCGAAAAAGAAATTTGTGATAGCACCAAAGTTCGAAAAGCCTTTTGCTATAACAGATGGAAAAAAAGCGAAAAGAAAGAACAGGAATAAATTTACAGCAATTATTAAAGCGATATTTGCTTCTTTTGAAAACCTAAAAGAGTTAGCAATTCTGTCTTTCCAGACAAAGTTGTAAAAAGCAATAACCTGAAATGCAATAAGATGAATAATAAATTGCTGAATGATATAATACAATTTCAATTCCGCCTCTTTCGATATTTGTTCAGTATATGGGGAAAATAAATCTGTAATATACCATAACGATTTTAAATTCAGGAATATCACGATTAATATTGCTGAAATAAAAAGAATCCTGTTATATTTTCTACTGGTACGCATTTTTACAAAAATAGCAATATTTAAAATCTAACTTATTTAATAAAACCAAACGCCATTGCTCGTCAATTATTTATAAACCACATCCATAAACAATCCTGAAAGTCGGTAAACATGTGCAGTACAAGCCCGATTGCAACAATACGTGTTTTCGGAAAAAACAACATAATACAATAAACGGCTATTGCATAGTAGGAATGCAACGGATGAAAACCAATGCTACATCG
Source organism: uncultured Tangfeifania sp. (assembly GCA_964436325.1). Taxonomy (GTDB): domain Bacteria; phylum Bacteroidota; class Bacteroidia; order Bacteroidales; family Prolixibacteraceae; genus Tangfeifania. The sequence goes on along the minus strand of CAYTDH010000180.1, from coordinate 3,394 downwards.
GTTTGGCTCAAAAATAGGATTGGCTAATAAATGGTCTAAATCAACCAGCATGGTTGCCAGCATTATCAGATATGCTTTTTTCCATTTTTCTCTATAAAATTTCCATGCTATCCAAACCGGAAAAACCAGATGTAATCCGTAATGAACAATTATTTGTGATATTTCTAAAACTGTCATATCTACTATGGTTCAACAGTATAAGAAGAAAACGCCACAGCTCTAAAATTCCCAACTGTACCCGGGCCAAAACTTGATACCGGATTGTAAGGTGTTTGGTCTCCGGCACTGGCTATTCCTCTTACAATCTTTTCATACATATTGAAATAGTCGTAAGTAATTTTATCTATTTCCGATACTCTGAATGTTGTAATTTCATTTTCAAAAACATCCCGCTGTGGATTAAATAATGAAAGTCCTTCGTTGGCATTCACAACACGATTATCATCAATAGCCCAATCGATTTCTCTGTTGTGAACCCCGTTTGTCCCCCATTCAAACAAATATCGATTTCGGGTAGCTGACGGGTCATTTACTACCCAATTTTCTGAATAGACTATCCCCTCTTTGCCCGAACTAGTAGGTGTTAAAGTAATATCTCTCAATGTTGCAGGTGGGAACATAGTTGAGTTGGCAACATATACAGTACCATTAATATCAATAGATAAGTTATATGTATTTCCTACCTGACCTATAATTGAGTTTCCAATGTAAACACCCTTATCTATGTAAGTGAGTTGCTCTGAAGAAACTCCATCGCTAATTTCGATTAGGGCATTTTCCTCGTAATTTGGAATTGGAGTAAATGCAGCGTCAATATCTTCCGAATAGGATATCTGAACCCATACGGTGCTGTCCAGCTCAATTTGGGCGTCAATTACTGTAATGATTCCAATATCATTTACGTATAAATCCATGGGGATTAGTTCTTCCTGCAAACCTTTTTTGCACGAACTAATTACGGATAAGATTGCTATTGCTATTAATATTCTCTTCATGACTTAAAATTTTAAATTAAACTGAAAACTTGGAACAAAGCCAAACGTACTTCTGCCTTGAGCAGAAAAAACACTTGAAGGATTAGCCCCGATTTTTCCCGCACCATTGTTAACAATATCTATTGTGTAAATATTTCTTCGGTTGTAAATATTGTACAACGAAATATCAATACTTGGTTGGATTTTTCTGTTGTTCTTAGTTTTAAAGGAAAGAGATTCCGGCTCATATTTTACGCCGATATCCATCCTATGATAATCGGGCAGTCGGTAGAGATTTCGGGCTTCCCAATATGGAAATGCAACACCTCCCAAATAATAATAGCTTTCAGGCAATGTTACCGGGCGACCAGTGTAGTAAACAAAATTTAGCGAGAAAGTAAAATCTTTAAGTCCTTTAACCTTAGAAGGATTGTAGCTGAATTGTGAATTTAAACTGTGGGTAATATCAAACATATTGTGGTATGGGCGACCTTGATTTACCGCATCAATTTCCCACAAGGATTCGCCCAGATTGTAACTTATTCTTCCGGTGAAATCACCTTTGGGTTTTTCAATGGAAATTTCGAATCCATAAGACCTACCAACTCCCTGCGTCACATAAGCTTCAAGGTTATCAACCAGATAATTGTGCAAACCGTCTTCAAAATCTGAAACACCGTTTTGGTATTTATAATATGCCTCTGTAGATAGCTCAATTGTATTATCAAAGAAGTTTCTGAAATATCCTAATGCAAATTGGTCTGCCACCATGGGCGAAACATTTTCTGTTGACGGCATCCAGATATCGTACCAGGTAATATCTGAGCCAAGCGTCATTAATCTTAAGTATTGGGCATTTTTGTTATAGGAGGCTTTAATTGAGTTCTTTTTGTTAATAATATAGGTTAAAGATGCTCTTGGTTCGGGATTGAAGTAAGTAGCCATCACATCGGTATAACCTGAATAATCTGTTCGACTTATTTCTTCGTTGGATTCTTCATCAAAAACAGTAGTATGTCCCGGTCCTAAACGGTTATACATGGACAACCTCAGACCTAAATGAACAGCAAATTTTTCATTGAAGGTTTTTTCGTATTCCGAAAACAGGGCACTTTCAAGCCCTTGCATTGTCGGCATAAATTTGGCTCCATCATCTAGCGTAACATCTACCAAATCGCCATGATTAAAATCCTGATACTCGCTATGAAGTCCGAATCTCCATGTGGCATCATTAGATGTGAAATAGGTAAAATTTTGCTTAAAACTATAGGTTCCTATTCCGGAAAAAAACGGATATTGCCCGCCATCACCAAAGGTGTTGTAACGACTAACAATTAAAGAAGTAGTTGAAAACAGATTTTCGTTAAAAGTGTGAGCCCATTTTAAATGCCCCGCCTGATTGCCTCAGTCAGTAAGTCCGGCTTCTGTGTAGGCAAAATCCTTTCCGTAATAGCCGGAAAAAGAAAGGCGGTTTTTATCATTCATTTTCCAGATTATTTTGGCATTGTAGTCGTACCATCTTTCTTCGGGTAGAAAAAAAGTCAAACCACCTGTTGCCCCTCCTTTTCCGGCACTCCCTTTATCGCCTCCCTTGCCGTAAGGGTCAGTCGAAATTTCGCTAATTTGGTCAGACAAATTCCCAAAGCCCCAGCGAGTACCTCTGCCAGCAACAAATAAGGAAAGTTTATCCTTAATTAAGGGAGCTTCTAATGAGAATTTTGATGTAATAAGGCCAAGACTGATTTCACCACTGTAACTTTCAAAACTTCCATCTGTCATTCCAACATCCAATACAGCAGAACTTCTGCCTCCATAACGAGCAGGAACACCGCCTTTGTAAACAGTCATTTCGCTTACGGCTGCTGAATTAAAAACTGAATACAATCCCCTTTGATGAGAAGCATAAAAGAGAGGCATTTCATCCATTAATATCAGGTTTTGATCCAATCCTCCACCCCTGACAATAAAACCTGCACGGCCTTCGGCTACACTGTTTATACCCGGAAGCATCTGGATGGTTTTCATAATATCAGTTTCACCCATTACAATGGGGATTGCCTTAATTTGTTTAATATCAAGTTTTTCCATACTCACTTCAGTTGAAGTAACATTCTCATCCGGTTTTCCGGCACTCACAACAACATTTTCTAACTGGATTGAACCAGGAGTTAAAACAATATTAAGTTCATTGTCCTTTTCAACATTTACTGTTTTGATAACTTTTTCATACCCTATGAAACTAAAAGTCAGTTGGTGTTCTCCTTTACCATTTACCCGTACTACACCTCTTGAGGAATCGATATGCTTCAATGGAAGGGACAGCAATTCGGCCCTGAGCAATCCTGTTGCATAAGCAAGTGTCAGTATCATCCGGTGTTTCATGTTTGCAGGCGTATCAATCAACCGTAAAGCCTCTTCCG
>CAYTDH010000179.1:0-8557 GCA_964436325.1 uncultured Tangfeifania sp. | reverse complement strand
CCGATCACAAGAAAGATATCCGCGACGATGATATTGCCCTCCTTGTTGGGGATGCAACCCGCCAGGAGCGCCGCATAAAACTTGACTTCCTGCAGGTTGTTACCGGAAAAAGCCTCGAACCTGTAGCCATTGTGCGACTTGACATTGCCGGTGAAAAATTCGATGCCACCGCTTCCGGGAACGGTCCCGTCGATTCAGCCATTAAAGCTGTGAAAAAAATCATCCATCGCCAGGTGACCATCGAAGAGTTCCTGGTCCAGGCCATTACCCGCGGTAGTGATGACATCGGAAAAGTACACATGCAGGTGGAATACGACAACTCCATCTTTCATGGATTTGGTGCACATACCGATATCGTTACCGCTTCGGTCGAGGCCTTCCTCGATGCTATCAATAAATTGCCGGTTCAGGCCTAACCCGAAAAAATTATTACGAAAAAAATATGGAAGCAAAAACATTATTCGATAAAATCTGGGACGCCCATGTTGTCAAAAAAATGGAAGATGGCCCTAATGTATTGTTCATCGATCGTCATTTGATTCATGAGGTGACCAGCCCGGTGGCATTCCTGGGCCTGAAGAAACGCGGACTGAAAGTTTTCCGGCCGGAGCGGACTACCGCCACTCCCGACCATAATGTCCCCACCGAAAATCAGCACCTTTCCATCATCGATGAATTATCGCGCCATCAGGTTGAAATGCTGAAAAAGAACTGTGCGGAGCACAGCATTCGCTACCATGACCTGCAGACTGAGGGGCATGGCATCGTTCACATCATTGGCCCCGAAAAAGGACTTACCCAGCCTGGGATGACCATTGTCTGTGGTGACAGCCATACCTCTACTCATGGTGCTTTTGGAGCTATTGCCTTTGGTATTGGTACCAGCGAAGTGGAAATGGTGCTGGCCAGCCAAAGCATTATGCAGCCCAAACCCAAAAAAATGCGGATTACCATTAACGGAGTACTGAAAAAAGGAGTAACGGCCAAAGACATTGCGCTGTTCATTATTTCTCAAATCTCCACCAGCGGAGGGACAGGTCATTTTATTGAATACGCAGGTTCAACCATCACCAGCCTGAGCATGGAAGGGAGAATGACTCTTTGTAACCTGAGTATTGAAAGCGGTGCCCGCGGAGGAATGATTGCCCCCGACGAAACTACATTTAATTACATCAAAGGCCGTGAGTTTGCCCCCAAAGGTGAGGAATGGGTTAAAGCAGTAGAAAAATGGAAACAACTGAAAAGTGATGAAGGTGCGCTTTTCGATACCGAATACACCTTTGATGCAGCCGATATAGAGCCCATGATTACCTACGGAACCAATCCGGGGATGGGCATCGGGATTACCCAAAGCATTCCGCTTGAAAACGGAATGGAAAACAGCGAAAAAAAGACGCTCGAAAAAGCGTTGAACTACATGGGGTATTCCCCGGGAGACAAAATGCTGGGTAAACCAGTGGACTACGTATTCCTGGGAAGCTGTACCAACGGACGCATTGAAGACTTCCGGACTTTTGCCTCCTTCGTAAAAGGGAAGAAAAAAGCCCCTAATGTCACGGCGTGGTTGGTTCCCGGTTCCCAACAGGTAGAAAAACAAATACGCGCCGAAGGATTGGTCGATATTCTGGAAGAAGCAGGATTTGAACTGCGTCAGCCCGGCTGTTCCGCATGCCTGGCCATGAATGAAGATAAAATTCCGGAAGGGAAATACGCCGTATCCACCACAAACCGGAATTTTGAAGGACGACAGGGACCCGGTTCCCGAACCATGCTTGCCAGTCCCCTGACAGCTGCCGCTGCTGCTGTTACCGGAGTGGTGACCGACCCGCGGGAATTCCTGGCCCTTTAATAAATGTTCAACCAATTAACAGAAAAAAAATGGCATACGATAAATTTTCAGAATTAACTTCAACGGCAATTCCTTTGCCTGTTGAAAATGTAGACACCGACCAAATCATCCCGGCCCGCTTTTTAAAGGCTGTTGAACGAAAGGGTTTTGGCGATAATCTGTTCCGCGACTGGCGGTACAATAAAAATGGCACGCCCAAGGAAGAATTCCCATTGAATGATTCCAAATACAGTGGAAAAATTCTTGTGGCAGGGAAAAACTTCGGAAGCGGCTCGAGCCGTGAACATGCGGCATGGGCCATTTATGACTATGGCTTCAGAGTTGTGGTTTCCAGCTTTTTCGCCGATATTTTCAAAAACAACGCCCTGAACAATGGCCTGTTGCCTGTTGTTGTTACTCCTGCATTCCTGCAGGAAATTTTTGAAACCATTGAGAATAATCCGAAAGCAGAAATTCATGTGGATTTGGCAAAACAAAAAATCACCAATCTTGAAACCGGAAAATCGGAAGAATTTGAAATCAGCAATTATAAAAAACATTGCCTCCGGAATGGACTCGACGACATCGATTACCTGGTGGCAATGAAAGATGAAATTGAAGCCTTCGAAGCGACCAAAACGTTATAAAAGTGATTTCTAAGAAAATTCAAAATGACAGGCAAAACAGTTGAAATAGAGGGAAAACAACTCACTATAATGGACACCACCCTTCGCGATGGAGAACAAACCACAGGAGTCTCCTTCAGCGAAGGGGAGAAACTAAGCATAGCCCGGGTACTCCTGGAAGATGTGAAAGTCGATCGCATTGAAATTGCTTCTGCCCGGGTTTCAGAAGGTGAATTTAAAGCAGCAAAAAAGGTGCTGGACTGGGCCGCAAAAACGGAAAATCTCGAAAAAGTGGAGATTCTTGGGTTTGTGGACGATAACGTCTCGCTGAAATGGATCTCCGATGCCGGGGGTAAAGTGATTAATTTGCTGTGCAAAGGCTCGTTAAATCATGTGAAAGGCCAGTTGCGAAAAACCCCTGAAGAACACCTGGCAGATATCCGTAAAGTAATATCCAATGCCGATGAAATGGGCATCAGGGTCAATGTCTATCTCGAAGACTGGTCCAACGGCATGCGCAGCTCGAAAGACTATGTGCATTTTATGATTTCCAGGCTGAAAGATGAAAAAATAGACCGCATCATGCTACCCGACACCCTTGGAATTCTTGACCCTGATGAAACCTATGACTTCTGCCAGGAAATGATTGCAACCTATCCGGAAGTGAATTTTGATTACCATGCCCATAACGATTACGACCTGGCCATTGCCAATGTTTTTCATGCTATCAAAGCCGGAATGAGGTGTGTTCACACTACCGTGAACGGCCTGGGCGAACGCGCAGGAAATGCTCCGCTTTCGAGCGTTATGGCGACCATCCAGGATCACCTGAACATGAAAACCAACGTCAACGAAAGCCAGCTCAATAAAGTATCCAAGCTGGTGGAATCGTTTTCTGGCATTCGTATTCCAACAAATAAACCTCTGGTTGGGGAGTTTGTATTTACCCAGTGCAGTGGCATCCACGCCGATGGTGATAACAAAAACAACCTCTATTTTAATGACCTGCTCCCCGAACGCTTTGGCCGCATCAGACAATACGCCCTGGGAAAAACCTCAGGTAAGGCCAACATCAAGAAAAATCTTGAAAACCTGGGCATTGAACTCGACGCCGAATCACTCAAAAAAGTGACCCAACGAATCATTGAGTTAGGTGACCAAAAGGAGACAGTTACCTCAGACGAACTGCCCTACATTGTCGCCGATGCGCTGAAAAATGATCCCATAGAGCAAAAAGTCAAAGTGGTCAATTATTCTGTGAACCACACCATGGGGTTACGCCCGGTTGCAAATGTCAGCCTTGAGATAGACGGAAAAATATATGCCGAATATTCCGATGGCGACGGCCAATATGATGCCTTTGTGAAATCGTTGCGCAAAATCTATAAACGACTGGGAAAATCTTTTCCCAAACTGATCGACTATGTGGTCACCATTCCTCCCGGGGGAAAAACCGATGCCCTGGTGGAAACGGTGATTACCTGGAAAAACAGCCGGGAATTTAAAACAAAAGGCCTTGACCCGGATCAAAATTCCGCGGCCATAAAGGCAACCATAAGAATGCTTAATATCATTGAAAACGAATTTAAACCAGGCCTGTTGGACAAAATAATGAACAGCATTTCCTAATCTGAATCATTCATAAATTTTTAAAATCAAATAATTCCTTCAATTCGAAAAAAAAACGAAATGAAATTGAAAATTGCGATTCTTCCGGGCGACGGTATTGGGCCCGAAATCACCGAACAGGCAATGAAAACCGTAAAAGCCATTGCCGAAAAATTTAATCACGAATTGGAATACGAATACGGATTAACAGGAGCCGCAGCCATTGATCAGGTGGGCGATCCTTACCCTGCGGTAACCCACGAGCTCTGTATGAATGCTGACGCTGTGCTCTTCGGAGCTATCGGCGATCCCAAATTCGATAATAATCCCAAAGCCACGGTCCGGCCGGAGCAGGGACTCCTCGCCATGCGAAAAAAACTTGGCCTTTATGCCAATATCCGCCCCGTGGAAACCTTCGATTCGCTGCTTCATAAGTCACCCCTTCGCCGTGAACTGGTGGAAGGTGCAGATTTTATGTGCATCCGCGAACTCACGGGCGGCATCTACTTTGGAGAAAAAGGAAGAAAAGACAACGGAAATACAGCATACGACACCAATACCTACACCCGGGAAGAGATTGAACGTATCCTCCGGCTGGCTTACGAATTTGCAGGTAAACGCCGCAAAAAACTAACAGTGGTAGATAAAGCCAATGTATTGGAAAGCTCGCGCCTCTGGCGTGAAATTGCCCAGGAAATGGCCCCCCAATATCCCGACATCTCTACCGAATATATGTTTGTAGACAATGCTGCCATGCAGATTATCCAATGGCCCAAAAATTTTGATGTGATGGTTACGGAAAACATGTTCGGGGATATTTTAACCGATGAAGCCAGCGTAATTACCGGTTCCCTGGGGTTACTCCCATCGGCATCCATTGGTATTCATACTTCAGTTTTTGAACCCATCCATGGATCCTATCCGCAGGCTGCCGGAAAAGATATTGCCAATCCCATAGCAACCATCCTGTCTGCTGCCATGATGTTCGAATTTGCCTTTAATCTGCGGGAGGAAGGCAAGGCTGTCCGGAAAGCTGTGGCTGCGTCGATGGCCGAGGGAGTAGTTACCCAGGATATCGCTCAGGACAAGGCTTACAAAACATCGGAGGTGGGCGACTGGATTGCCCGGCACATCGAGAGAAAGAGAACAAATGAGTGACACCAAAAAATATTTTCCCAGCCTGGAAGATATTACCCGGGCCAAAATCACCCTGAATGAAGTAGCCAGGCATACTCCCCTCGAAAAAAATCTGAATCTTTCCGAGAAATTCCAGGCAGATATCTGGCTCAAACGGGAAGACCTCCAGACGGTTCGCTCCTATAAAATCAGAGGCGCTTTTAACAAAATTGCACATTTGCCTCAAAAAGAATTAAGCAAAGGTGTGGTTTGTGCCAGTGCCGGCAATCATGCCCAGGGAGTCGCCTTCTCATGCCGTATGCTCGATATCCGGGGGAAAATTTATATGCCTGCCACTACCCCACGACAAAAAATCAGACAGGTGAAAATGTTTGGAAAAGAAAATGTAGAGGTCATCTTAACCGGCGACACCTATGATGCTGCAGAGTTGGCAGCAATGGAGGATTGCCGCCAAACGGGAATGGCCTTTATTCATCCTTTTGACGATCCTCAGATCATAGAAGGGCAGGCAACGGTTGGCCTCGAAATTCTTCAGGACAGCAAAAAACCACTGGACTACCTCTTTATTCCCGTGGGCGGGGGAGGACTTGCAGCCGGCGTGGGAGCCTATCTAAAACAGGTGAGTCCGAAAACAAAAATAATCGGTGTTGAACCCTCGGGAGCACCTTCCATGAAAAAATCACTTGAGGCTGGGAAAGTAATTCCGCTGGAAAATATCGATAAATTTGTTGACGGCGCCTCGGTACAAAAAGTGGGTTCCGTAAGTTTTGATGTTTGCCGCCAGGTCATCGATGAGATGGTGACCGTGGACGAAGGCCGGATTTGTACCTGGATTCTGGACCTCTACAATACCGACGCCCTCGTCATTGAACCGGCCGGAGCACTTTCAATCGCTGCACTTGACCTGTTTAAAGAAAAAATAAAAGGAAAAAATGTTGCCTGCATCGTGAGTGGCAGCAATAATGACATAACCCGGATGGAAGACATCAAAGAGCGCTCAATGCTCTATGAAGGCCTGAAACACTATTTCATCGTGCGTTTCCCCCAACGGACAGGAGCACTGCGCACCTTTGTCGATACCGTTCTCGGCCCCAACGATGATATTACCCATTTTGAATATTCCAAAAAAACCAATCGTGAAAAAGGACCAGCAGTTATTGGTATCGAACTGCAAAAAAAAGATGACTATTACGGCCTCGTCCAACGAATGGAAGAAAACGGATTTGTTTATGAATACCTGAATGAAAAACCCGATCTTTTTCAGTTCCTGATTTGAAAATATCCCGGATAAAACAACGCTTTTTAAAAAGTTCCGTATTTTAGATCCCTGATAAAAACAATCACTATGAAACGGGTCTTTTTCTATTTTCTGGTTATTGCAGCGGTCATCTTCATTACCTTTTTTACTTATGTTCAGGTTACTGATAACATCGGTCCCGGAAAAGAGGCTGCTCCTCCCAATATCATTTTTATTCTTGGTGACGACATCGGTTATTCCGACATCGGTCCCTATGGTTCGGAAATAAAAACCCCTCATCTGGACAGGCTGGCCAACGAAGGAATCCGGTTTTCCCATTTTTACAACATGTCGAAATGCGAACCGTCGCGCTCTTCGCTTTTTACCGGGCTTTATGAAGGGGGGCAGAATGCCGTCAATTTTGCTCAGATTTTAAAAAATGAAGGCTATTACACCATCCATTCGGGAAAAGAACACTGGATGAAATGGGCGCCCGAACATGTTTATGCTCATACTATTTTTGATCAATCGCTCACTTTCTGGGCCATGAACGAATTCTTTGAGCCCCCTTCCGGAGAATTTGCGCGTCCTTTTATTTTGAATGGCGATACGGTGAAGGTGGACCAGATTTTCCACAAAAAGAAGCCCTTCTTTAAAACCGATGCCCTCACCGACAATGCCCTTCGATGGCTGGAAGAACCGGTATCCAAAAAACAACCCTTTTTCCTTTTCATGGGTTATGGGGCTGCCCACTATCCACTTCAGGCCAGGCCTGAGGATATTGCAAAATACCGCGGCCTTTATAAAAAAGGATGGGACCAGATCAGGAAAGAACGCCTGCAAAGATTAAAAGCAGCCGGGCTCATCACAGAGAATACACAACTAAGCCCGCCCAGTTCCAATATTAACGAATTCAGAGGACATCCCCGTGGCGAGGAAGAACGAAGGGCCAAAATCCCCCTTTACCGCCCCTGGGAAGAAATCGGAGAAGAGGAGAAAGACGAACTTGATTTGGAAATGGCAGTTTTTGCCGCCATGGTAGACCGCATGGACCAAAACATCGGACGACTCCTGAACTACCTCGATGAAAAAGGAATTGCGGATAATACCATCGTGGTTTACATGTCCGACAACGGTTCATGCCCCTACGACAGCAACCACAATTTCGATTATCCGCCAGGGGTAGCCGAAGGATTCCGTACCCTTTGCGCTGCCTGGGCCAACGCCGGAAATACCCCTTTCCGCTATTTCAAACAGTTTGGCCACGAAGGGGGTGCGCAAACCCATTTCATCCTGCGATGGCCAGAGAAAGTCAGCCCCGGAATCATCACGCACCAGCAGGGACATATCGTAGATGTGGCCCCTACCCTCCTCCAAGCTGCCGGCATCAACTATCCGGAAAAACTGGGCGAACGAACACCCCAACCCCTGCACGGAAGCTCACTAATGCCTGTTCTCGAAGGAAAACAAAGGGAAGAACCTCCGTTTTTTCTCTCAGGGTGGACCGAACGCTTTCGCATGTTCAGGAAAGGAGACTATAAAATCGTGAAAGCCAATGATAATAACTGGGAATTGTATAACATCAAACAAGACCCCACCGAACTGAATAACCTGGCCCAGAAAAATCCGGAAAAAGTAGAAACACTGTCCAGGGCATACCAGGAAAAAAAGGCTGAATTTAAAAAAGCCGCCGGGAAATAAGTCAATAGAGAATTCAATGTTCCCTTTCCCCAGGGAGGCGGACATTCCCATGTCCGACCTTCTTTTAAGTCACCGTCGGCGTTGCTTTAAGTGAGACCAACAGCTTTCGTAAACTATTTGTTTGTCAGGGGCGAGGAGTTTTCGCGGTTTTCAAGCTTTCGTTGTTGTCATTTTAAAAAGTCCTGTTTGATTTTTCCCTTATCCTTGCAGACTTTTTGAAATTCCCGTCTCATTCTTTGCGCCTTCGCGCCTTCGTGTTCAATCCCCATTTGCCGCAAGGCAAATCTATCCGTGAAATCCGTGAAATTCGTGGTTGACCAAAATTTACAGCAAGACAAATATTTTTTTCTCCTTTGTGCCTTAGTGCCTTCGTGTTCAATCCCCATCTGCCCCAAGGCAAATCTATTCGTGAAATCCGTG
>CAYTDH010000178.1:6419-8589 GCA_964436325.1 uncultured Tangfeifania sp. | reverse complement strand
TTATGCTTCTTATGTAATTGATGATATTTTTGGCATGCAGTAATGAAGAAAAAGAAATACATTTTAGGGTTATTGTTGTTTGCTTTAATTGCAGGATGCAGTTATGATTTTCCGGAAGAGGATATTCGCGGCGGGGAAGGTCACGGAGACATCAATCCTGCCCGAATCGTTGCGGTGGGCGACGGATACCTTGCCGGGGTAATGGATGGTGCCTTGTATCAGTCCGGGCAGCAGACCGCTGTACCGGCCCTCATTGCAGGACAGATGAAACCGACAGATGAGGAAGGATTTTTACAGCCTTTGGTTGTTTCGGAGAATGGTTTTAATTTTTATGAATCTTCTCAGGACGGTATACCCGGGAAATGGATATACCGTTTTGAAAACCAGCAGGCTGAATCGCCCAAAAGAGTACTTACTTCGGGTGAGATGGTGGGGGAATTCACAGGAGACAAACAAGCCCTGGGCAACTTTGCCGTTCCTTTATTGAAAACGGGACAAATGAATGATTCCTTTCTGGATGAAAATCCCTATTACCGCCGGATTGCAAGCTCTCCCGGCAACTCCACCCTGCTGAATGATATCCTAAATTCGCGTCCTACCCTGGTTTTTATCTGGGTGGGGATGAATGATTACCTGGATTATGCCATCCAGGGTGCCCTTGCTTCCGGTAAGCCGGAGCCAAGGCTTACCGGATTGGAGGAATTCGGGGAAAATATTGATCTTCTGATTGATCGTTTGGTTCAGGAAACTGACTGTAAAATGGTTATCGCCAATTTAATCTTTCCCGTAGATCTGCCTTGGTTTACCAGTCGTCCCTACAATTCGCTTTTTCTGGAAAACCCGGCCCTTTCTGCGGCAATGGGGCGCTATCGTGCATTTAACGATGCTGTGGCTGTCCATAACCGGAATGCCCGGGAAGCAGAGAAGCGGCCTTTTGTCAGTTTTTACGATAACGGCTATAACCTGCATCCCCAGCCTATGGTGGTGATTGACCCCTCGCTTCCGGATGCATCCTATCCTAACGGTAATCCACTGGAAAAATACCGGATGCTAACCAAAGAGGAGTTTGTTCTTGTTAATGTTACCGATGAATTGATTACGGAAGGATGGGGGTCGGTTATACCTATCTCCAAAGATTTTTATTTGTCGGAACCGGAGATCGACACATTGGAGCAGAGAATCCGTGATTTTAATTCTGTTCTTGAAGAGAAGGCCAGGCAATATCCTGAGCGGATTGCATTGGCCGACATTCAAAGCAAGGTGCATGAGATTGCCGCCAGCAGCATAAAAGATGCCTGGGGCGATTATCTTGGCAATCAGGTTTTTTACTTTGATGGTGTTCCGGTGAGGGGTGACCTGGGCTTTAACAGTATTTTTTCACTTGACGGTCTTCATTTTAATAAACGTGGGAATGCCTTTATTGCCAACGAATTCATTCAGACCATGAATCTGAAATGGAAGACTGAAATACCACAGGTTAATATTAACAGGTATACCGGAAATACCGTTTCAATTCCGGACCAATCCATGCAAAGCCAGGAGAACAAATGAGACCAGGGAAAAAATATACACATGTTTTTTTCGACCTCGACAATACGCTTTGGGATTTCCAAACCAACTCCTTTGACGCCCTTCATCTTGTTTTCAAGCAAATGTCTGTATTTAATCAAAATGTTGATTTCCATCTCTTTTTTGAGGTTTATTCCCGTCATAATAAAAGGCTGTGGGAAGAATACCGAAAAAAAAATATTGTTAAGAAAGAACTTACCACCCTTCGTTTCCAGGAAACACTTGATGAACTGGACATTCGCGGAATGAATCCAGCTTTGATTAATGAACGGTATCTGGCAGCCATGCCTTTTCAGAATAAACTGATTGACGGTGCGGTTTCATTGTTGGATTATTTAAAATCCAGGGGGTATTTATTGTTCGTGATCACCAACGGCTTTCGTGAGGTGCAAAATCAAAAACTGAAAGAGAGTGCTATGAAATCGTATTTCACCAAAGTCTTTATTTCGGAGGAGATTAAAGCCCCAAAGCCATCGCGGCAAATTTTCGAGTATGCCCTAAAATCGGCCAATGCGCCCAAAAAATCCAGTATCATGGTAGGGGATGATTATGATGTGGATGTTGCCGGAGCGCTTCAGTTCGGGATGGATGCCATCTTGTT
>CAYTDH010000178.1:0-6319 GCA_964436325.1 uncultured Tangfeifania sp. | reverse complement strand
TTAAAATTTATTACCGAAACATTTTTTTATTCAAATCTTTTTATAAAATTTGCGATTAATAATTTTTAACATTTATTTCATTGTCGTTATTAATTATTATCAGAAAGGGCAAATAAGATTAAGGAATAATATCAATAAAAGAGAATTTGGGGGAATTCTTAATTTATTGAACACAAAAAAAAATTGATTGCTGTTTAATTGTTAAATTTAAAACTATTTCTATGAAAAAAATCATGCTGTTTTTTGCAGTTGGACTTTTTATGGCGGTTCAATTGCTTTATGCACAAACAAGAGACATTACGGGTGTTGTTACGAACACGGATGACGGTTCAACGGTCCCGGGTGCCTCGATTGTTGTTCAGGGTACCACGCTCGGGACCATTACCAATATGGACGGCGAATTTTCCCTGAAAGTACCGGATGATGCGAGAGCATTGATTGTTTCCTTTGTTGGATTAAAAACCCAAACGGTTCCACTTGGCTCACAAACCAGTTATGAAATAGCTTTGGAACCCGATGTTTTTGGTATTGATGAAGTGGTGGTTTCGGGGGTTTCTTCGGAAACACCGCGGAAAAAATTATCGGTATCGGTAGGAAGAGTAGGAGAGACCGAGCTGAAAGAGGTCCCCGCTACCTCTGCGGCATCTGCCCTTCAGGGAAAGATGGCCGGGGTAACGGTTACCAACTCCACAGGTGAACCAGGCAACGAAGCCACCGTACTCGTGCGGGGAGCTACCCAGATTGCGGGGAGCCAGAACCCCTTGATCATCGTAGATGGTGTTCAGATGCAGGGGACCCTTGCCGACATCAATGTAGACGATATTGAATCGATGGAGGTGGTCAAAGGTGCTTCTGCTTCAGCCCTGTATGGTTCACAAGCCGGTAACGGCGTTATTGTGGTGACCACCAAGCGGGGTAGAGAGCTTGGAATGGACGAGACCGTGGTGACCGTACGAAACGAATACGGTATGAACCAGGTCGCCAATAAATATGATGTGTCCGAGTCGCATGCTTTTAACCTGGCCGATGACTGGCAGGAATATAATACGTTCACCAAATTTGCAGGTGTAACTTATCCCGAAGGATATTCCGGCGGATATGGTAACCTTTCGGGCAGTCCAACGTTATCACCTGACCATTACATGGATAATCCCTATGCTGTTTATTACAAACATCAGGATGATTTTTACTCCGGAAACGATTTCTATACCAACTATGTAAGTGTTCAAAACAACAGTCAAAAAACCAATTTCCTTGTTTCTTTTGAAAATTATGCCCATGGGGGGGTTCTTTTCGAAACCGACGGGTATAACCGGAGGAGCTACCGGATGAACATCGATCACCGGATTTCCGATAAGCTTTCGGTGTCGGCCAGCAACCTTTTTGTTAGTGCCCGTCAGAACTATCCTGGTGGTGACAGCAAATACAACGGTGGGGTGTTCTTCAATATGCTGCTGACCGCCCCCGATGTTGATCTGACAGCGACAAACCCCGATGGACAGCCTTATTCCTTTATCCCCGACCCCTGGCAGGCCACCACGGAAAATCCCTTGTATAACCTTTGGAAAAAAGAGGACACCCTCGAAAGGGATCGTTTCCTGGGAAGCTACAACCTCAACTGGGATATCACCAGTTCATTGAGGTTCAGGGGAGAGTACTCCTTTGAGAATACCAGCAGGGTGAATACCGAATACCAGCCCTACGACACGTATGAGCGGGGAAGTGGTGAATATGGATTTCTCTATTCAGAAGGGCTTTATTACAAGTATTCTTCTAAACTTTTCTCGGAAAGGGCTCAGGCCAACCTTTTCTATTCCGAAAATTTTGGCGACATCAACCTGAGAGCCAAGGCCAGTTACTTGTATGAGAATGAAGAATTCCAAAGTTTTTCGGCAGAGGCTTACGATTTTGGCGTGCAGAATATACCCAGTTTTGACGCCATCAGCGGGAATAAGTATGCCACCTCTTACCAATCGCAGATAGTGGCTAATAACTTCTTTGGTATTTTGTATGCCGATTACAAAGACAAATACATTTTTGACGGGATGTACCGTTACGACGGCTCTTCTCTGTTCGGGGAGAATGAACGGTGGCAGCCTTATTATCGTGTTTCCGGAGCCTGGAGGATTACCGAAGATGTTTCGATATCCGGAATCCAGGAAATGAAATTGAGGGGTGCATATGGTACTGCCGGACAACGGCCTCCTTTTTCTGCCCAATATGAGGTTATGAGCGTTAGCAATGGAGTTGCTGAAAAGAATTTCAAGGGGAACAAGGATTTGAAACCATCCCATACCAGTGAGTTTGAGGTTGGTCTGGATGTTGATTTCCTCGAGCGGTTTAGCTTCAGTGCTGTTTATGCCAACGGAGTAACTTCCGATCAATTTCTTGAAGCACCCCAGGCTTCTTTTGCCAATGGCTGGAGACAGCAATGGGTAAATGCCGGTACCCTCGAAACCAGTACTGTTGAGGCTTCTTTGAATGCAAAACTTGTCACAACCAAAAGTTTTTCATGGTCCGCCAACGTGGTCTTTGACCGGGGACGCAACACAATCACCGAGTTGAATATTCCCCCCTATCAGACTGGTCCTGAAGGACAGGAAGCCAATAAGGCCTTCTACATCCGTGAAGGGGAGACCTTTGGCGTGATGTACGGAACCCATTTCCTGCGCTCAATGGATATGCTGGAAAAGCAAATTGATCATATGGACGGAACGATGGACGATTACACCCTCAATGCCCATGGTTTTGTTATTCCGCTGGGTACAGAAGGTACCGTAAATGAGGCGCCCATTAAGCAGTTAGATGAGGAAGGAAAGCTGGCGTTTGTGAAAATTGGTGATGCCAATCCCGATTTCAAAATGGGGGTTTCCTCTATCATACGGTTTAAAAGCCTCTCCCTGTATGTTCTTTTCGATTGGAAACAAGGCGGTGACATTTACAACAAAACTGCCCAATGGCTCACCCGTGATGACCGTCACGGTATGATGGACCAGGCAGGAAAGCCCGAAAACCAAAAGAAAACCATTGATTATTACAAAGCATTTTATGATGTCAACCAGTTCAATGATTTTTGGATAGAGGACGGAACTTACGTCAAACTGCGTGAAGCTTCGTTGTCACTCAACCTCAATAAAAGAGACCTGAGCAAGGTTGCCCTTGGATTTATGAAGGGAGCCAAAATATCCATCATTGGAAGAAACCTGCTGACCTTTACCAATTATTCGGGATTTGACCCGGAGGTAGGAACCACCGACGGGACTCAGATTTATGCCTATGATTTCATGGGATATCCCAACTTCAGGTCATTTTCGGCTTCGGTTGAATTAAAGTTTTAAACAATAAAAGGTATGAATGATATGAAAAAGATGAAATATATATTGATGGTGTTCCTCACCGTATTTGCCATGTCAGCATGTGAGGATCTGGAAGTGGAGAATTTAAATGATCCTGACTTCGATACTGCCTTTTCCAATCCCGGCGACATAAAAGGGGTTGCAGGTGGACTTATTAACCGCTGGTTTATGATTAACCAGGAATACGATGGTCCTGGTCTGGCGCTCTGGACTGCTGCGGATGCCGGCACCTGTTCCTGGGGGAATGCCGGGATGCAGGATTTCGGAAACGAACCGCGCCTGGAGTTTAACAACAGGCCCTCGTACAGCAATGCCATTATTACTGAGAATTACTACAATACATTGTATTCTGTCCTATCTCAGTCCAATGATGTGTTGGCACAGACCATTACCAATGGTGTGGAAATGGAAGACGGTTCCACCCCTATGGTCAATGCCGTGGCCTATTTCACCCAGGGGCTGGCCCTTGGATATTTGGGGCTTGTTTATGACAAAGCTTTTATTGTGACCCACGAAACGGATTTGACCCAGGAGATCGAGTCATCCTCCTATTCCCAAATGGTGGCTGCTGCCGTTGCCAGTCTCGAGAAATCCATCGAGATGAGCAGCTCCAGCTCTTTCACCATTCCCTCTTCCTGGATTCCCGGGGAAACCTGGACCAGCGCAGAATTTGCCCAACTGGCTCGTTCGTATGCTGCCCGCCTCCTGGTGTTTAGTGCCCGGAATAAAGCTGAAGATAACGCCACCGACTGGAACAAAGTGTATAACTTAGCCAAAAACGGCATTCAAAAAGACTTTGCGCCATTGGCCGATGACATTCAGTGGTATTCCCTTTACCAAACGTATAGCATTTATCCCGGATGGGCGCAAGTAGACATGCATGTGATCAATATGATGGACCCGAATATGCCGGCACGGTTTCCTTCCACCGGAAACTTTTCCGATTTGCCCAATTATGGCGAAGCCTCCTCTGTGGATGCCCGGCTGGAATCGGATTTTGAATACCTGAGCTCTTGTCCTTTCAGGGCTGAAAGGGGCTATTATCATTTCTCCTCTTACAGGTTTAAGAGACTGGATACCTACATTGAAACCTGGACTGAACCCATGCCGGTCTTCCGGAAAGCCGAGAATGACTATTTGCTTGCTGAAGCTGCTCTGAGAACCAACAAACTTCAGGAAGCTGCCGATGTACTCAATGCCTCGGCCAGGGTTACCCGCGGAAATCTTCCGCCGGTTGCCGCCAATGTTGAAGAGATTGCAGAAGCCGTTCATTATGAGCGAATCATTGAATTGATGCTTACCGGAATGGGCATTGAGTTCTTCCAGATGAGAAAAGAGGACAAATTGCAGGAAGGTACCGTACAGCACCTTCCCATCCCGGGAGCCCAGCTTGATGTGATGCAGATGGATTATTACACCTTCGGTCCTGGTTTGGGCACAGCAGGTGTGGATTACAGCGATGGTGGCTGGGATTAATAAATTCAGGTATTTTAAGCATTGATTGAGAAAGATGGAAAATAATATCGATTCTTAAAAAAAAAATAAAAAAATTGAATGAGATGAAAAAAACAATATTGAGAATAACAGGCATCTCCTTTATGCTTGTGTTTTTTGTTTCCTCCTGCACCACACCCCCTATGGAAGCTGCTGAGGAAGCTTATGACTATAACAGCATTTATCCGATTGTGATGGATGTTACGGGTCCGGATGTTCCCATGCAGGGCAGGCATTATGAATTTACGGCAACCATTCGTGGGGGGTCTACCTACGCCTGGGAGAGTGCCCGGGGCGCTGAAATTGTTTCCATTGAAGAGGTGGAAAGTAACTGGAAGACCTATGTGCATTTCCCCATTGCCATAACAACGGAGGATGCGCCTGAAGTGATCAGTGTCACTGAAACTACCATGGGGGGCATCCAAAGTGAGCCTGCCACCTATCAGATTGATTCAATCACTGCATTTACCGCTCTGCCGATTGTCGGTTCCGATAACGTCAACGGCGGGTTCTCTGCCTCATACAAAGTGGAGCCCAGTGCGCTGGACAAAATGTTTTCTACCTATTCCTGGGGAGCAAGTGCCGGTGAGGTCTCTTCTTCTTCTGCTGCCCCATGGAGTGCCGATATCTCTTTCTCAAATGACGATGTTGGCGACGTGTTAGTTTACCTGGTGGAAGAAACTTCCTCAGGCATGAAAGATACCTCTTTCCTCGATGTGGTGGTGAATGAATATTGCCCCCTCGGTGCTGGCATTGGTGACCTTGTGGGAGCCTGGACGGGCGATGATGCCTTTTTTGAAAGCATCATTACCACAGAGGTGGAGGACGACGCTCATCTGGCCGTTTCGGGCATGAGCGTTAACTTCATCCAGGACTGGTGGGCTGAAGAGATTAAGGAAGGCGGTACCATTTCCATGCAGGTAAATGAAGACGGTACCGTGGTCATTCCAAGACAATATATTTATACTACCGAGTACGATGGCGATCCTTATGATTATGAGATTGAAGGAGAAGGGCGATGGAATAACTGCGGGGAAAGTCCTACTTTGTTAATCACCTACGATATCTATTATGCGGGTGAAGATGTTGGCCTTGCCGCAACCTATTCTCCTGCTTATTTGCCCACACCATATCTTACGGCTGATGTTGTGCTCGACAATGCCAAATCGGCCCAGTTGTTTGATAAGATTGACCTGAAAAGACCACCCAAATAGGGGGCGGTCATTTATACGTCTCATTTTTCGTGAGGCGCTACCAAAGAAAAACCAGTAATGGTCCATTGCTGGTTTTTCGGGAATTTTATTATTTGAATTCAAGCCAGGAGGAACTCACTCTTCTTACTCTTTAATTACCCTTCTTCAAGTTTTCTCTCCTGGCTTTTTTCTTTTTTTATGTCTTCCTCTTTTTCTTCTTTGCTGCCGGAAACAGTACATTGTTCAATATCAACCGGTACCCCGGTGAATTTGGAT
>CAYTDH010000177.1:1242-8594 GCA_964436325.1 uncultured Tangfeifania sp. | reverse complement strand
CAAAAGAGTAGATGTTCCTCCCTCCGGGAGGCAGGCCTCCCTCCGGGGGTCAAACCAGCAACAAGCAACAAGCAACAAGCAACCAGCAACAAGCAACAAACCACGATCCGCCGGTAGGCGGACAGGCAACCTTCCCCTCCCATCACCCCCGCTCAAACAGCTCCTCATCCATCTCAGCAAGGAACCGTGAAGGGCGCGTAAAGTGGGCATCCCAGGAAGCATGATATGCCGGCATGGAGATATAGAGATTTTCCTTGGAACGGGTACAGGCCACATAAAACAAACGGCGCTCCTCTTCCAGCTCCTGCAGGTTTTGCATCGATCGCACTGAGGGTATCAGCCCGTCGAGGGCAAAGGGAATAAAAACGGTGTGCCACTCCAGTCCTTTGGCAGAATGAATGGTGGAAACCGTTACGGGCTTTTCATCGGAATTCACCAGGGGAGTGTTCTGGTCCTGGTAACGGTTTGATGGAGGCTCAAGAGTGAATTCAGTCACAAATTTTTCCACATCGCTGTATTTACCAGCCACGGTTTTAAAAATCTCCAGGTCCTTTATCCGGACCTCAAAATCGTCTTCAGCCTTCTTCAACAGCGGCAGGTAAAAAGGATAAATTTTATCCAGCATCTGCAAGGGGGCCAGGACAGAGGCCCTGAGGCTGGCAAAAAGATCCTCTATCTTTTTCAGATCATTGTAATATTTCCGGTTCCGGAAAGCAGAAAATTCAATTTGCCCGGCTTTTTGGTGAATGCCCGAAACAATCTCACTCGCCCTAACCTTTCCAATGCCCTCGATGAGCTGCAACACCCTGTGCCAGGCAACGGCATCCAGGGGGTTCATCACCAGCTTCAGCAGGGCAATAATGTCTTTCACATGGCGTCTTTCGCTGAATTTTATTCCCCCGACCACAACAAAAGGAATCTGCCTTTTCATCAGGGCAGTCTGCACATAATTGTTCTGCCAGCTTGCCCGGGTGAGCACAGCAAAATCGCCATAGTCGAGGTCGTTGTTCCGAAGCTCCACCATTTTATCGACAATAAATTCAGCTTCCTCCACGCCATCAGCGAACCGCTGAACAACGGGTTTCTTCCCTTTTGAACTGGTGGAAAAAAGGGCTTTGCGAAAACCAATTCGGGCATGCTCGATAATGCCGTTGGTGAAATGCAGAATCTCCTGTCCGCTGCGGTAGTTTTCTTCGATTTTGATCACCCCGCACTGAGGAAAGGCATGCGGAAACCGGAGGATATTTTCAAAGTTAGCCCCTCTGAAGGAATAGATGCTTTGGGCATCGTCTCCCACCACCGTAACGTTTTTCTTTCCGCTGCATAACAACTCCACAATGTCGCGCTGGATATTGTTGGTATCCTGGTATTCGTCAACAAGCACATATTTAATCCGCTCCTGCAGTTTTTTCCTGAAGATGCTGTTCTCCCTCAGCTTATCCCTGAATACGATTATTAGGTCGTCGTAGTCCATCAGGTTGGCTGCCTTTTTATAGGCTGCCAAAGCACGGTGAAGCTTTTCCATTTCGGGAATGAAACCGGTTAACTCATCAAAATATTTTGAAATGGTTTGCTCGATGGTTGTTTCGAGGTTCTTCGATTTGGAGATGATTTCATATACGGTCCCTTTTTTAGGAAAAGGCCTGCCTTGCTTCTTTCCCGATATTTTGAACTCATTCCGGAGCAGGTCAATGATATCGGCTGCATCCTGGGGATCGATAATGGAAAAATTGGATAGAATCCCGGTGAGTCCGGCATACTGTCGAAGCGCCATATTGGCAAAACTGTGGAAAGTGCCTCCCAGCACATTGCTGATGGACTTATCGCCGAGCAGTTTTTCAACCCTGGTAAGCATCTCCTGTGAAGCTTTCCGGGTAAATGTCAGCAAAAGGATTTGCGACGGATTAACCCCGTTTTCGATGAGCCAGCCCACCTTGTAGGTGATGACCCGGGTTTTCCCGCTGCCGGCCCCGGCAATTACGAGCAGGGGAATATTCACAGCCAATACGGCGGTGAGTTGCTGCTTGTTCAACTGACGGGCATAATCGATTTTATACTTTTTCTCCGGTTTAAAACGAACCTCCGGAAGGAGTTTCTTATCGATGCCATCTGTAATCTCTTTGAGTTCGGCGATTTTCGACTCGGTTTCCTCATCCATCACCACTTCTTCATAATCGTCGAATCCCCATTCATCTTCTGCTTCGGTGGAGAGTTCGCCGGTGCCTGGAGCATCCCCGGACAATTTCAGGGTCAGCCCCTCAATGATATCTTCCATGGAACGGTCTTCAGACTGCACCCGTTCCCGCAATTCCCTGATCAGTTTTTTCCTTAATTCATCCATAGACGTATCGATGCCTTGCGGTTAAGGTGTAAATTCACTCCTCATCGGCAGGCTCCTCTTCAAATTTTTCGATAAAATCGGTGGAGAGCACCTGGAACTCCGTTCGCCGGTTAATGGCACGGGCCACTTCCTGTTGTTCCTCGGTCAGCTCCAAAATAAATTCCTCAGTAAGTTCATCTTCGCGCTTCAAAAAATCGTGTTCCTGCGCCAGCCGGCGAGTTACCGTTTTGGGCCAGGTCTCACCATATCCTTTGGCCACCAGCCGTTGCGGACTGATGCCTTTTTCAATCAGGTAATCTACCACACTCTGGGCCCTCTTCTGCGAAAGTTCAAAGTTGAACTGATCGCTGCCCACGTGGTCAGTATGCGCCATAATCTCAATGATGATAGTGGGATTCAACATTAGCACGGCCACCAGCGTATCCAGTGATGTCTCCGATTCGGGCAGCAACTCCCAGCTTCCAAACTCATAATTGATGTTCTCGATTCGAATGGGGTCTTCCGTAGAGGTCAATGAAAGTTCAAACCGGAAATCCTTGCTCTCCTCCAGACCGATAGTATTGGCGGTAGCTTTATCGCGCAGGTAACCCTCCCTGAAGGCCGCAAAAACATATTCGGTTTCGGGTTGCAGGTTCAATTTGAACGCACCATCCTGTGCACGGACCCTCAGGTTGGTTCCGTCGGTACCAATAATGCGCACATTGGCGCCGTCGATTTTTCCACCGGTCTCCCTGTCCACTACTTCGCCTTCTACCCTGAAAATTTTGGGAGGAACTTCAAAAAAATAGAGGTCATCTCCTCTGGAACCTTTGCGGCTGGAACTGAACATCCCTTTATTCTCTCCCTGGACGAAGGCAATGCCAAAATCATCGAAAGGAGAATTCATGGGGTATCCCATATTTTCCACTGTCCATTCTCCCTCTTCATTGGTCCGGGCCACAAAAATATCATGTCCTCCCATTCCTATATGGTAGTTGGAAGAGAAATAGAGCTCACCGTTATCGCGCACATAAGGAAACATTTCATCGCCCGGAGTATTGATGGGCTCTCCCAAGTTTACGGGGTTGGTAAACGTTCCTCCGCTTCTTTCAGCCATCCAGATATCCTTACCTCCCATTCCGCCGGGCTTATCCGAAACAAAATAGAGTACCGAGCCATCGGGGCTGAGCGCCGGATGGGCGGCAACAATGCTGTCGGCCACCACCTGCACCCTTATGGGGGAAGACCAGGAGCCTCCTGACAACGACGCGGAATACAATTCGGCACCCAAGGCCTGCGATTTATCGTAACGGCAACGGGTAAAGATCATTTCATCCCCGGTGGCCGATAACGTGGCAGCCCCCTCCTCTTCCCCGGTATTGATGATCATCAGTTCATCGAGCAGTTGCGGCTGTTCCCACCTTTGGCGCTGAACGCTGTACGTAGCCCGGAACAAATCGGCATAATCCTGACCGGTAATCTTACTCTCTTTTTTGCTGGTCGCTGCTTCACGGGTGGATGAAAAAATCACCTCATTCTCACGGCCGGCAACAAAAACCGGGGCATAATCACTCTCCCGTGAATTAATTTCTTTAATGGGATTGATAATATGACGGGTAGGATTGGCCACCCATTCCTGTGTTTTCCGGATAGCTTCCAGGCCGGCACGCGCCCGCTCATCCCCGGGAACTGTGTCGAGGTACATCCGGTAGGTTTCTATGGCCTCCTCATAATCCTGGGCAGCGCGAAGCATTTCAGCATGATGATAGAGGGCAATGGGATCGGAATAACCACGGCGAATGGCATTCCGGTAATACAACGCGGCCATTTCGTAGTCGCCGATATACCGGTAGCATTCTGCAATGGAAAAAGCATATTCCCTTCTTTTATCCCGGTCTTTCTCTTTGCGGCTGGCTTTCCGGTAATTTTCAATGGCATTGTAATACTCCCCTATCTGATGCGACAGCAGGGCTTCCCGCCCCAGCTTGCGCGCGCTGCAGGAGGCCATAAAAGCCACAATCAATGAAAAGACCAGCGTTCTGATGATTTTATCCATACCCAGAGTACCTTTCGAAAATCTAAAAATAACCTATTTTTTTTCAGCTACAAAAATAACGGTTGTTTGGCATTTAAAGTATGGAAATAAAAAAAAGAGGCCTTTCTTTTTATAACCTCTTTTTTTTCGCAGAAATGAAACAACTACCGGACAAACAAAAGTTCGCGGTATTTAGGCAGTGGCCACAGTTCATTGTCCACAATGAGTTCGAGCTTGTCGATATGATAACGGATATCATCGAGGTAAGGCCTCACAGACTTATCGTAAGCCTCCGCTTTTTCAATGGTGTCTCCAATGGTATTGGCTTTTTTCCGCTCTTCAATTAACTCTTTCCGTTTGGCTTTAATGGCAGAAATATGACCGCCAACCTCTTTGATGAGCTCTTTGCGGGCACTGGCCAGTTGCTCAAACTCTTCTTCACTGAATAACTCTTTATGACGTATCACATTCTCGAGCAGAGTGGTCTGATACTTAACAGCGGTAGGGACAATATGGTTGATGGCAATATCACCCAGCACCCGGGCCTCTATCTGTATCTTCATAATGAATTTTTCATATTCCACTTCCACCCTTCCATGCAATTCCGCCTCATTGAAAACGCCAAGTTCTTCGAAAAGACGTTTGTTTTCGGAACGTAAATAGGCCGTAAGGGCTTCGGGAACACTCCGCACATTGGTGAGTCCCCGTTTGGCAGCTTCCTGGACCCACTCTTCGCTGTAGCCATCACCATTAAAACGAATGGGTTTCGAATCCACAATCAAATTCTTCAGCACCTGAAAAATGGCTTCATCCTTTTTAACGCCGTCCTCAATGATGGCATCCACCTGAACCTTGAACTTTTTCAACTGACTGGCCACAATAGAATTCAGCACAATCAATGCCGAAGCGTTATTGGCAGAGGAGCCCACGGCACGAAACTCAAAACGGTTGCCGGTAAAGGCAAACGGAGAGGTCCTGTTCCGGTCGGTATTATCGAGAATTATTTCAGGAATACGCCCGATGTTCAGCTTCAGCGCTGTTTTTTCATCCGGAGTCATCTTCCGGTCCACAACAGCCTTCTCCATGAGGTCGAGCATTTGCGAAACCTCACTTCCAAGAAATACCGAAAGAATAGAGGGTGGTGCCTCATTGGCCCCCAGGCGATGCTGGTTCGAGGCCGTCAGAATACTGGCGCGCAGCAGGTCCTGGTTGTCGTAAACCGCCTTGAGCGTATTGATGACAAAAGTCAGAAACAACAGGTTCGATTTGGGATTTTTCCCCGGAGAATAGAGATTCACACCGGTATTGGTCGACAATGACCAGTTGTTGTGCTTTCCCGAACCATTGATTCCTGAAAACGGTTTTTCATGGTATAGAATCCTGAACTTATGCTTCCGGGCAATCCGTTGCATCACATCCATAATAAGCTGGTTATGGTCGTTGGCCAGGTTGGCCTCTTCAAAAATAGGGGCCAATTCAAACTGATTGGGCGCCACCTCATTATGACGGGTCTTCACGGGAATTCCCAGTTTATATGCTTCATTTTCCACATCCTGCATGAACCGGTTTACGCGGGTGGGTATGGATGAAAAATAGTGATCATCCAACTGCTGGTCTTTGGAAGAAGCGTGCCCGGTGAGGGTGCGTCCGGTAAGGACCAAATCGGGCCGGGCCATATACAACGCCTCATCAATTAAAAAATATTCCTGTTCCCATCCAAGATTGGCTTTTACCGAGGTCACGTTCTTGTCGAAATAATGGCAAACATCGGTAGCTGCTTTATCAACCTGATAAAGCGCCCGCAGAAGAGGAGTTTTGTAATCGAGGGCATCTCCGGTATACGAAATGAAAATGGTGGGAATCGTGAGTGTTGTTTCACTGATAAATGCCGGAGAGGAGGGGTCCCAGGCTGTATAGCCACGGGCTTCAAAGGTTTCACGTATTCCTCCGCTGGGGAACGATGACGCATCCGGCTCCTGCTGGGCCAGCAGTTTGCCCGAAAAAGCTTCCACAACACCCCCGTTTTCGCCATTGTGAACAATAAAGGCATCATGCTTCTCGGCCGTGGCATCGGTGAGGGGCTGAAACCAGTGTGTGTAATGCGTTGCACCGTTATCAAGGGCCCAGGCTTTCATTCCCTGAGCAACCTGATCGGCCATCTTCCGGTCAATGGTGGTGCCCTTATCAACCGCCTGCATCACCGCCTTGTAAGCTTCCTTCGATAAGTACTTTTTCATTTTCGCCTGATCAAAAACCAACCTCCCGTAATAGTCGGATACAAGATTGGATTCCCGCTCAAATTCTTCGGGCCTCCGGTTCAGGACTTCCTCCAGAGCTTTTAATCGAAATTGTGCCATAGCTGTCTTTTTTATATTAGTCTGCTCAAAAGTATATCAAATATCTATACAACCCCATCATTTCTGAAGCTAATAATAAATAATTCATAAAATTTTAAAGTGTACCCGTTTTTTCAAAAGGGGTCAAAAAAATTCTTTACTTTTAATCAAACAGAAAAACGCAGGGATAAACCAATTGGAATTATCCAACGAAAAAAAACTGTTTTCATTTAAAACTCCTTTCTTTACAAGGAAGGATTGATTTAGAATGGTACTGTTTCCATTTTTTTGAAAATTATTGCTATTTTGGATCCAGCAGGAGGTAAAAAATGACAAGAGAAGAAATCATAGAAAAAATAAAAAAGCACGAAAGTGAGAAGATTAAATTTGGCATCGCCGACATCGATGGTGTTCTGCGGGGCAAATATATCCCCAAAAGCAAATTTTTAGAGGCCGTTGATTCACATCTTAGTTTTTGTGATGTCCTTTTTGGTTGGGATATGGATGATGCATGCTACGATAATGTGGAGGTTACCGGCTGGCATACCGGATATCCCGATGCCCGGGCAACCATTGATACCGGGACGTTCCGGGAAATCCCGTGGGAAAATTCCGTCCCCTTTTTCCTGGCCGATTTAAGCCAGGCCAAAACGTCGCATCA
>CAYTDH010000177.1:0-1142 GCA_964436325.1 uncultured Tangfeifania sp. | reverse complement strand
GTTCCGCTCGACGGATTACACACCGAAACCGGACCTGGCGTTTATGAGGCCTCTGTAGCTCATGATGAAATCGTTGCTGCAGCCGACAAAGCCACGCTTTTTAAAACAGGTGTAAAAGAGATTGCCTATCTGCATAACATGACAGCCACCTTTATGGCCAAATGGAATGCCCGTCTGCCCGGAAGCGGCGGACATATCCACCAAAGCTTATGGGATAAAACCGGCGAAAACAACCTCTTTGTGGATAAAGACCGGCCTCACCGGATAAGCCTCATGCTCGAGCAATATATCGCCGGGCAACTGGCATGCCTCCCCGAAATATTGCCCATGTACGCCCCAACCATTAACAGCTATAAAAGAATCGGGCATGGCGACTGGGCACCGGCAACCCTGAGTTGGGGAATCGATAACCGGACTGCAGCCATCAGGGTTATCCCGGGAGATAACAAATCGTTCAGAACCGAATTGCGTGTTCCGGGTGCTGACATCAACCCCTACCTTGCCATGGCTGCCTCCCTGGCATCGGGCTTATACGGAATCAAACACCAACTCGAACTGCCTTGCGGCCCCACCCGGGGCAATGCTTATGCCTCGGAGCAACACGAAAAGTTGCCCAACACCCTCGGAGAAGCTACTTCAGGAATGAAAAATTCAGCCATCGCCCGCGAGCTTTTCGGGGAACCTTTTGTGAACCATTTTGTCCATACCCGCGAATGGGAACTCCGCAAATTCGCCGATGCCGTTACCGATTGGGAATTAAAAAGATATTTTGAAATCATTTAAAAAAACAAAACGCTTATTTTGTCCCTTCAAAAAACAACAATGCAAAAATTCAATTACGAGCAGATCATCCAATTTGCCTGGAAAGAATTTGACAACGACCGGCATCCGATAAAGGGCATCTACGATGTCAGTGCACATGTATCAACCAACCATGTATACAAAATCTCCTTTTCCGGACGCAAACCGGTTTTTGCAAAACTCTCCGATTACGGGAATTTTGAAGATTTCAGAGAAGACCATATTATCATTAACAACCTGGCTAACAATCTGGAAGTCCCTTACCAGAATTTCCTGGCCCGGTCGCTGGTCAAACGAAACGAACTCTTTATCTACCGTTACCACCATGAAATGAGCAGTGC
>CAYTDH010000176.1:0-8626 GCA_964436325.1 uncultured Tangfeifania sp. | reverse complement strand
GGAGTTGGAGCGCAGCGGAAACGACGAAGCAATCTGTTGATAGGTCTAATAGTCCAGCACCGCTAGTGCGCGACTGTATCGCGTTCCAAACAACTCAAGCAACACCACCAAAACAACCTTTTTCATTTAAAAAAGTAGTTTTAACATACAAACCACGCGAAAGGATCCGCGCGGGAGCGGAGGAATGATTACCCCAAATTTTTGGGCATAATGAGAATAATGACATCAAAATACAGTTTTGTTATTAATTTGATTATGAGCTACTTACAGCAACTGTCATTGGACAACCAATAAAAGACCCTTTTTTTCGTTCATTCTAAAATGATTTTTTGAAAATTGATAACAAAATAGGAAATGGTTTTGGACGGGCCCCGGTTTTTGCCGGGGGGTTGTTTTTTTTGGTGGGATTTGTTTTAATGCTTTCGAAAGCATTCTTACCTGGTTTTTTGACCTTTTTGGCTTCTTCTTTTGTGCTGTTTTCATCGTCGGGGGTTGAAATCGATACGGAAAAGGGAAGGATAAGACAGTACAATAAATTGTTTGGCCTCGTGAAAACAGGGCATTGGAAAACCATTCACTCCTACCTTGGAGTTACGGTCGTTCCTTTCACCCGGACCGAGTCGATGGCCAGTTGGTCGAACCGGACGAACTTTTTGAGGGAAACCGATTACCGGATTTACATGGTGAATAAGGCCAGGAAACCTGCCTTCGCCATTAAAAAGTGTAAAACGCCCCAGGAAGCCCGTGACAGCCTCGATGAATTTTCTATCTGGCTGAAACTTCCTGTTTTCAGTGCCAAAAGATGAACGCGGTTCTGCATCTGTGACTTTTGTTACATCCGGAGTGAACTATTTTTGTTGAATTGCACTTATTGAAGTAAAAGAAAACATGAAACGAACCATGAGATATGTTGTATTTCTGATATCCTTGTTGCTGGTCTTTAATACCGTTGACGGGCAGCAGAAAAAGAAGGGAAAAGTCAACCGTAAATACCGCCAGGCGGAGCAGGTAAATCCAAACCTTCCGGCAACCTTTTTCAGAGGGCAGGTGAGGGATTTGGAAAAAAATCCGCTTCCGGGAGCTCACGTTACGGTTGAAGGACTCAAGGTCGGGGTTCATACCAATGAAGACGGATACTTTTTGCTGAAGAACCTGCCTGCGGGAAGAGTGCGCATTGTTGTTTCATTTCTCGGGTATGAGCCCAAAAGTGTTGATTACATTTTACAAGAGGGACAAAATTACCATAACATCACATTGCGCGAAAAACCATTTCATGTGGACCCGGTAACTGTTGTCGCGCAAAACAGAGCGCAGCAGATCCTGGATGTGCCCACGGCCATTAATGCTTTGAATGCCGATTTTACCGGGCAGTTGGACCTAACCGAATTACGGCCGTTGGCTGCTTTTGTACCTGGCTTGTACATCAGGGAGCAGGGGGCCAACCGCCCCACTTTTTCCATCCGCGGCATTACCAGTGATGAGGTGAGTCCCAGCGCGCAGCCCCGGATTTCCGTTTTCTTTAATCATGTTCCTGTCAGCCGGGCGAGTGGAGCATCCCTCAGCCTTTTCGACATGGACCGGGTGGAGGTGCTGAAAGGGCCACAGAATACCCTTTTCGGGCGGGGAGCTCAGATGGGGGCTATTCATTTTATCCCGGAAAAACCAACCAACCGTTTTGGAGGGTACATCTCCGCAGGGGGTGGAGACTATAACCAACGTGAAATAAGAGGAGCTGTGAATGTGCCTTTGATAGAAGATATGCTTTTTGTGAGGGCAGCAGGAATTTATGATGCCCGCGACGGCTATGTGGAAAATACCTTCGGGGGTACCCTGAACGGGAAAAATACCCTTGGGGGACGATTCTCCCTGCGTTTTTTGCCGGCGTTCAACCACAAAATCGATTTGGTGTTGAACATGCAAAAAGATGAAACTCCGGGGATCGCTTTTATGAGCAGGCTTTTCCCCAACAGCCGGGGAGAATACGGTGTTTTTGATACCGATGCTTCGCTGGAACAGGGCCGGAACCTGGGCACAGGGAAAGACCTGTTCAATGCCATGCTTACCTGGCAATTTTACAAGAGTGAGAATACCTCGTGGACCACCGTGAGTTCATTCCGTAAGACAGGTTCCTACGCCCGTTGGGACGGGGATGGCACGGCTGCACCTGCCATATTTATGATGGAAGATGCAGGTTCGGAACAGCTTTACCAGGAGGTCCGGTATAATTTTTCGCGCAACAGCAGGTTGAATGGCTCCGGCGGTGTCAGCTACTGGCGTGAGAAAGCCCGTCAGACTTATGGTTTTTCGCCCAACGAACAAAATATGTTCCATCTGTTTTTCGATCCTGCAGGACTGGTCATGCTCAACGGTCAGCCGGTGGCTGTGCCGGCCCTTCCTGATATTCCCGAACTGGGGCCTCTTGGAGGAATGCCCCTCCCGGAAAACCATGAAGAGGAAAACCGCAGCCATGCCACCAACCAGGCCGCAGAGGCATTTGTTGACGGCACCTGGCAGTTAACACGCAGGATATTTTTGAACGGGGCGCTTCGGGCGGTTTACGACCGGTTTAACCTGAGCAGCGAGGCAGAATTTACCGGGGGTGACCCTTCTGTACTCGGAAATCTGACAGGGAATGCCCCGAACCTCTTTTTCCGTCCATCGGAGATGCAAAGCATTCAAAAAAGTGCCCTTTCCTTTACCTGGAGAGGTGGTTTTCAATACCGTTTCAGCGGGAAGGCCAATTTCTTTGCCAATTATTCGCGGGGACGACGCCCCCATGTGCTGCAATTTACCTCAACAGGAGAACCGGAGGTGCTCGATCCGGAGATAATTACCAATTATGAAGCAGGACTGAAATTTGCGGTCTTGCAAAAAGTGTATGTCAATGCCGTGGGATTCTACCAGGATTACAACGATTTCCAGACGCGTGCCTGGGTGGCCGATACGGAAACAGGGGAGTTCAACTATAAGGTAAAGGACGGGGGACAGGCTACTTCCTATGGAGCAGAAACGACACTAAGGATGGCCTTGTCCCGTGGAATCGATCTGTTTGGAAATTATGCCTGGCTTCATGCCCGGTTCGATCCCACCGACGCCGACGGCCTCGAACAGGAATATGCCGGGAATACCTTCCGGTTATCGCCAGAGCACAGTTTTGCCATTGGATTTACAGCCCGGGCTAAAATCAGCTCCAACATTGATTTTTTCGCAACGCCCGCTTATCAGTATCAAACCCATATCTATTTTGAAGATGCCAATACCGAAGGGCTGGAGCAGCCGGCCTATGGACTGCTCCGTGCCCGCGCCGGGTTTGAATTGCGGGAGCCGGAAATCACTTTAAGCATCAATGGTTCCAATTTGCTTGGCGAAGATTTCCTTACGAGCGCCGGAAATACCGGGAGTTTGTTTGGTGTTCCCACTTTCGTTCCGGGGCCACCAAGGATGATGGGAGCCCAGGTGACATGGAAATTTTAAGAGGTTGTGTTTCTTGTTCACTGATTCGAATACTTAAAATTGCGGGGAAATTTTCGATGAGTAAAATAAATAGAATTAACCATTTAAAATGATATCGCTGTCTATATTCAATTTTTTATGGATGGTTTTGGCTACACTTAAAGTAATATCCCTTTTGCCGTTTAAATATTCACTGATGCGCGAAGGGGTTGTGCCGAGCAGCAAAGCCAGATCTTTATTTTTTAATTTCATTTCCCCCATGCGCAAGCGAATAACATCCGCTAATGAAGGTAATCCTACCGGGGAATGGATTTCTTCATAGGCCTCAACAAGGTAATGCCGCACGAAAAATTTTCTTCGGAATTGTTCAGCAAAACCGGGCTTCACATATTAACCTAAAAAAATAATTATCTATCAATAGTTACTACATTTTTGTAGGAATTATCGAAGTACATTGCTATAAATTAAATCTGTTTTTTGAAAATTGAAACAGGTTTTTCCAGATCGATTCAAGAATTTCTGCCTGTTCAATCAGCATATTTAATCCATGAATTATCTCCGGAGTGAAAAATGGATACTCATGTGTTACCAGATTTCTTGTTTCACGAAGTTTAAGCCATTGTTTATGATTTTCCAAAAGGTTAAGCTTTTCCATCTTTGTGAGAAGGTCAATAAACGGTTTCCCCTCAATGTCTTCTCCCAAATTCTCAAGGATAGCTGGAAAAAATCTGGTCCCCATTCCATCCTGAAGTTTAGAAAACCGGAAAATAAGCTGGTCAAGGTAACTCAAATCATCAAAACTTAGATTTTTGTATTTGTTCTGATCCAGTGGAAAATGATGTTTGACTTTTTTCATTGCATACATCATCCGCTGATTGTGTACTTCACAGATTTGAATGGCTTCCTTTAGCTTATCGGTATAATCTTCCATGATCATAATTCAACTGCTTGCTGTGTAATGGAACGGTGAAACTGTTTTTTTTGCCTTGTAGAGTCGGTGTCGAGAATAACATCTATTTTTTGGTTGCCTATTAATGATTTCAGCTCTACCAGAAATTCAATTTTTTTTGAAACGGTTAGATTGGACTTTTGCTCGCTGGAAATAAACAGGTCAATATCGCCTCCTTTTTTACGGTCGTCAATTCTGGAGCCGAATAGATAAATTTTTGTTTTGCTGCCAAATATCTGGCATGCAAGTCTTTTTATAAGTGATATTTCATGGTCACTAATTCGCATACTCAAAAGTACGAAAAAAAAGGCTGATGAATGAAATCAAGTCTTTTTATGTTTTTCAGATAATCCTTTCCCGATGCGGGTATCAACAATTCAACGTATCAAATACGAGCCATTGCTGGCAGGCAAGGAAAAGGAACACCGGGGTTTTGGAAACCGCCGGTCCCACAAAAAAAGCCCGGCTAAACCGGGCTTTTTTTCGTATTTCAACTCTGACTACTCTCTATGTTTATTTCTTCCAGACAGGCAATCTGCCGGGTGTCCAGGGAGCATTGAGGTTATTGAGTTCAGCTTCCAGTGCCGGGATGTCTTGTTTCACGATGCGCTCCAGGGCATTCAGGACGGGCGGGAATTCCTCTTCAAGAATGTCGTACACTTGTTGTTGTGTCGTTGTTAATCCGCTGGTAGAGCCGGCGGTAGCATAGGTTACCTGTCCGAGGCGGTCGTAAAGTGGAACTTGTGCTGGTGGTATTTCTTCGCCACTGGCTTTGGCGGGAACGCCGTTCATTTTAAAGTTCAGTTGTTCCAGTTCTATGCCCAGTTGGCGGGCCTGGTCCATGAGCTTCTGACTGGCACCTGGGGTGGAGTAGATCGCCTCTTTCATGTGTTCTGCTTTTGAGATAAGTTCGTTAATAAGGCGGTTGCTGCCCACCATGGCAATGGCCAGTTTGCCCGCTTTTTCATTAAATTCAACATTTTCGCGATAATTTTCAGCGGGGAGGGTTGTTTTGTTCAGTTTTTCCACGTTGAAATCCACGGGGCCTGCCAGTTCGGTTAATGTACCTTCGTGCCAGAGTTTCATGTCCATAGAATATTTTCCCGGCAACACCAGGATTCCGTTTCCACGATTGCTTCCCGATGCGGGATTAAAGCGGTCTCTCACGCGGGTTGCCGAAGGCATGGAGTAGCGCAAATCCCAGTGGATGCGGTTAATTCCTTTTGAAGGAGATTTGGTGAGCTGTCTTACCACGTTGCCTTCTGCATCGTAAATGGAAAAGATCAAATGCGAAGGTTCGGCTTTTTCCTCCAGTTGTAACTCCCGCCAGGTGGGTTGCGGGATAGGTTCTCCCTTTTCAAACAGCGCTTTTTCTTTTTTCTTTCGCAATTGTTTCTGTGTTTTTGGAACCTCTTTCATATAAAAAGTAAATGTTGCTCCGAAGGGCGGATTGGGTGCTTTGTAATAGGTGTGGCCCTGGTTACTTTTATTGCTGGTTTGGATATACATGAGCGCATCTTTTATATTGAACAGATGTGCTTCCTTTTTTGCCATTTCATGGGTCAGTTCGCGGAGCGGGCTGTAATCGTCGAGGATATAAAAGCCACGTCCGAATGTAGCCAGTACCAGGTCGTTTTCGCGTTCCTGGATAGCCATGTCATAAACGGCAACCGTTGGTACCCCCGATTTCAACTGCACCCAGTTTTCGCCGTTATCGATGGTGAAGAATGCGCCAAACTCAGTACCGGCAAACAGCAGTTCCTTGCGTTCATGGTCCTGGACAATGGTATGAACAGTGCCGTTTTCAGGGAGATTGCCACTGATGTTTTCCCAGGTTTTCCCTTTGTCGGTACTTTTGAAAACATAAGGGTTAAAATCGTCGCGTTTCAGGTTATTAAAGGTGGCGTACACCACATCTTCATCGAAACGGTCGGGGTAGATATCGCTTACATAGGAATATTCCGGCACGCCGGGGAATGATTTTACCTGTGTCCAGCTATCACCGCCGTTTTCTGTAACTGAGATCACCCCATCGTCGGTTCCGGCATAGAGCAACCCTTCTTTTACCGGCGATTCGGCCAGTGAAACGATGGTGCCCCAGAGTGAGGTGGATACATCTTTTACCACAGCTTCGGCCGGCCAGTATTTGCCCATTACCGGAAAGCTGTTGCGGTCTACCTGTGCGGTAAGGTCATCGCTAATCACTTCCCAGGTATCGCCGCGGTCATCGCTGCGGAACACTTTGTTTGCAGCGTGGTAAATGCGGGTTCCTTTGTGCGGACTTACAAACATGGGAGCATTCCAGTTCCATTTATAGGTTAGTTCCCCTTTCCGTTCGCGGGGCTTGATATTCACCCGCTCACCGCTTTTTTTATCGTACCGGAACAGATTTCCGTATTGGTATTCGGTATAAACAATGTCTGGGTTATTGGGGTCGGTGGCCGTCCAGAAGCCGTCCCCACCCAGTGTGACAAACCATTCATCGTTGATAACCCCGTCGCGTGTCAGGTTGCGGGAAGGTCCTCCCATGGTATTATTATCCTGTGTTCCTCCATAAACATTGTAGAATGGTTCATCATTGTCGACATGCACCCGGTAAAACTGGGTAACAGGCAGGTTTTCCTTAAAGTCGAAAGTGGAACCTGCATCCCACGTTTCATAAATTCCGCCATCTCCACCGATGATAAAATGGTCGGTGTCGTCCGGATCAATCCATAGGGCATGGTCATCCACATGACGGTTACTCAAATTGAGTTGTGTCCAGGTTTTACCACCATTGGTCGTAAAATGTGTTCGTGTTTCTACTGAATAAACTTTATCTACGTCTTTTGGGTCGCAGAAAATTTCGTTGTAATACTGACCGCTGGAGTGGTGACCGCTCATTTTCGACCAGCTTTCACCTTTGTCGGTTGAACGGAAGAAACCGCCTTTTCCTTCAGCGGCTTCCATGATCAGGTAAACCACATTGGGGTCAACTGGTGAAACATCGATTCCCATTCCGCCAATATGAACAGAAGGAAGTCCCTTCATGATTTTCCGCCAGTTTTTGCCGCCGTCGGTCGATTTGTAGAGCGCCGATTCGGGACCACCGCCAATTTTGGTAAACGAGGTACGGCGACGCTGCTCGGAGGTTGCATACATAATATCGGGATTCGACGGATCCAGCACTATATTATTTACACCAGTGTTTTCGCTTATTTCAAGCACTTTTGTCCAGCTTTCGCCGCCATCGGTGGATTTGTATAATCCGCGGTCGCCGCCGGGCCCCCAGGCTGATCCCTCCGCCGCGACGAATACCACATCCGAATTGCGGGGATCAATAACGATACCCCCAATCTGGCGGCTCTCCTTGAGCCCCATGTTCTTGAATGATTTGCCGCCATCAACCGATTTGTACACTCCGTCGCCATAACCGAGCGCCCGCTGATGGTTGTTTTCACCGGTACCCACCCAAATGGTATTGTGGTTTCCGGGGTCCATCGTAACAACGCCAATGGAATAGGCACCGTAATTGTCGAATATGGGTTTCCATGTCGTTCCGTTGTTGGTGGTTTTCCAGACATGACCGCTGGCAACAGCGACATAATATTCTTTTGGGTTGCCGGGGTTCACCGCAAAATCGGCAATCCGGCCGCTTGCCCAGGCCGGACCGATACTCCTGAACTTTAGTCCGCTAACCAGACTGCTGGTAATAATGGTGTCTCCTTTTTCTTCATTTACCTCTTTTTTCTTTTTGGCCATGGTTACGGATGTAATCAAAAGAAAACCAATTAGTAATAGTGTTCCTCTTTTTAGAATCATTGAATTTTTATTTTTTGTTGAATTAAAATTTATATTCCCTTTTTCCGGTTGGAAAAATACAAAGATAACACTCCGTTGAACAGGATAAAAGTCACATTCAAAAAAAAGAAAGGTTCCCATGCATTGTTATGGTACAAAACCTTTTAAAAGCCGGTTTTCTTTAGAATCAATATATATTAGATGGATGTGCTAAAAAACACTCCCTTTATAGGGCGTTGAATTTGAATGTTTTGTAAAGTTGTGTTTTCAAATTTACAGTTCATTCAACTATTTTCAAATTGGTATATGTAGATAATTGGATAATTTTACGATTCAAAATGCAAGGATAGAATAAACAATTATAAACACATGAAACGAGCCATGATTCGCCGGCTGGCGAAACACACAGGAAAATGTTTATATGGCGAGTTCCATGTGTTACCA
>CAYTDH010000175.1:0-8641 GCA_964436325.1 uncultured Tangfeifania sp. | reverse complement strand
ATAGGGAAAATACATCACCCCAACACCTCCCATGATGTATGGCGTAAAAGGTGTCTTTTTCTCCCCCAAAAGGTATTTCAAATAGTTCACTTCAATCATAAATGATAAATCCTGTACGCCTTTGGAAAAATCCCAGGGCACATCATCCTGAACCCCTTCAACCTGTCCTTCCGCGGAAAAATTTCCGGTTAAAAACATAGCCCTCATAGCAATTCTTTTGTTAAAATTGTACCTGAAATAAGCTCCAAAATTTGGATTGAAACCTTGCATCAGAGGGACCTCCTTCATATCTCCCCAATAAGTTGATGAACCTCCCCAAACACCTATGTCCGCTGTTTTTTGGGCAAAACCTGAAACAGTTAGAACAACTGCTGTAAACACCAATACAATTCTTTTCATTTGGTATCGCAAATCGTTTATTCAACAATAGTTTCAGGCATGCTATTCATTCATTCTTACCGGAAAATTGTAGATGATAACGGGTTAGCCTGAATTGTAACTTCAGTCATCACCGGCATTTTTGTTTCTGCAACAATCCTGCCATCACCCACAAAAAACTGGTTTTCAATGAACTTAACTTCACAGCCCTCGTGCTCTTCAGCTTCCAAGAGGTACAAAAGTAATATAATTCTAAAAACAACATGCCCGAATGCTATTATAAAACCCAAAGAAAGATTAAAAATTGTTAAGCCTGGTGGATAAATTAATTGCGTTTGTCATACCCCCACATTAGCTTGTTCCTCAATGTATTAAAGAAATTCTGATCGGGAAGTTGAAGCGTTTTCAGGGTCCTTTTTGCCTTTTTAATTTTCAGGGAAGTGGAAAATTCTACCGGTTCCGAACGGTAATCGAGCGATGTTAAAAAATGCGTCCCTCTCCCATCAACCTTAAGGTTTATTTCATATTTGTCGGGAACAACAATCGGACGAATGGTCAGGTTATGGGGTGCAAGCGGGGTAATCACAAAATTTTCGGAATCGGGTGTCAGTATAGGCCCCCCAACAGACAGGGAATAGGCGGTGGAGCCGGTGGGAGTGGCAATGATCAACCCGTCTGCCCAGTAATTATTCAACAATTCCATATTGCACGCTGCAAGAATGTTGATCATCGAGGAAGAATCACTTTTCAGAACAGCAAGTTCATTGAGGGCAAAGTTGAAATCGGGGTTCCGCCCGCCCGAATAGTGAACCTCCAGCATGGAACGCTCAGTAATCGAATAATTCCCATTGAAAATTTCCGTCAGGGCATCATAGATACGCTCTTCCGAAATATCGGCCAAAAACCCCAGGCGACCACTGTTAACTCCAATTACCGGAATGTCGAAATTACGAATATTGACCACTGAATGCAAAAAAGTGCCGTCTCCGCCCACACTGAAAATATACTGGTTCGAATTGTTGAAATCAAGATGTGAGTGAAAAAAAGAGGTATAAAAGGGGGTTATCCCGAAGTTTTTAGCCAAAAAATCATAAAATGGCTTGAACAGTTGCACTTCAACTTTTTGTTCTTCAAAAAAGGTAAAAAATTCATTCAGTAAGGGAAGAAATTTCCCTGAAACTGAAGTTCCAAAAACAGCTACCTTCATGGCTTTAAATATTCATAAATTTCATGAATTGTTCATACCGGTCCTGGTACAAATCATTCAACATGGAATGATCCATATAGATTCCTTTCACATGGTAATCATACCGCATAAATGTCTGTAAAACCGGTGAAAGATCTTCTTTATCCAGTTTCAAAATAATGTCAATACTTTGTGAACCGGGATTACGGTCCATGAAAGAGCTCAGAATTTTGGTGTCGTTATCCTCCACAATCCTGCTGATCTGGGCCAGCGAATAGTCATTCATATTTACCTCGAGCACAATAACCCCTCCAACTTCCTGCAAAGAGAAAAAACGGGCAAAGCGCCGTGCCAAATCATACAATGTAATGGCACCTTTGTATTCATGACCGCTATCCAACACCGGAATCACACTCAGTTTAAGTTTATACATCAGGGCTGCCACCTCAAAAATGTGCTGGTCTTTATGAACATGTGTGGTATTAAATTTATCCACCTCTTTATTGACCGGCTCATCCAGAAGGTTCAAATCGTAAATGAGCTTATCTGAGACCAGCCCAAGATATTGGCTGTCAACGACAACAGGAAGGTGGGAAACCCTGTAGGTATCCATTGAGTTTAGGACACTCTGCCCTTTCTCATTTCCGGGAACAGCGGAAATTACATCTGATATTAATTTTTCTGCCAGCAATTCTGTCTCTTTTATTTTATTCTTTCAATCTGAAAATTGTAAATTGCGCTATAATTTTTTTTACCATGACCAGACTTAGCGTAAATATAAACAAAATAGCAACACTGCGAAACTCCCGGGGAGGAAAAATTCCCAGCGTAAAAGACGCAACGACAAACTGCCAAAAATTTGGTGCTCAGGGAATTACGGTCCACCCCCGCCCTGATGAGCGGCACATAACCCGCAAAGATGTTTACGAAATAAAACCCTTGATAACCACTGAATTTAACATTGAGGGGTATCCCAGTAAAGATTTTCTTAACATGGTGATTGAAGTAAAAGCCGATCAGGCTACGCTGGTCCCCGACAAACATAACCAGCTTACCAGTGATCATGGTTGGGATACCTGGGGCAATTTAAGTTTTCTCAAAGAAGTGGTGGCCCGGCTGAAAGAAAATGGCATTCGAAGTTCTCTTTTTGTTGATCCCGACCCGGTGGCCATAGAAGGAGCTGCTGAAACAGGAACCGACCGGGTTGAAATGTATACCGAACCTTACGCACGATTATATCCCATGGATCGCTACAAAGCGATTCACCCTTTCATTGAAGCAGCAAAAGCTGCCGGCATGCTTAACATTGAAGTAAATGCAGGCCATGACCTGAGCCTGGAGAACCTGAATTACCTTTATAAAAACATCCCAAACCTGAAGGAGGTCTCCATCGGACATGCGCTCATTTCCGATGCCCTTTACCTCGGCCTGGAGCAAACCATTCAACAATACCTCAATTGCCTCAAATAGTATGAAGTTATTCTACCGGAAAAAAGGGGAAGGCCCTGTTGTGGTTATCATTCATGGGTTGTATGGTTCATCGGACAACTGGATGAACATGGGCAAAAAACTGGCCGAAAATCATACCGTTTATATGATCGACCAACGCAATCATGGCCGCTCGCCTTTCTCAAATGAGAATTCCTACGATGACCTCAAAAACGACCTGGCTGAATTTTTTATAGACCATGCCATCTCCAAAGCAACTATCCTGGGGCACAGTATGGGTGGAAAAGTGGCCATGTGGTTTGCCGCAGATTACCCCGAGAAAGTGGAAAAACTGGTGGTTGCAGATATCGCCCCAAAAAATTATCTTCAAAATAAAGAAAACAGCCAATTCTACCTCCACCAAAACATCTTGCTTGCCATGCAGGAAATCGATTTTTCGTTGGTGAAAAAACGTGGCGATGTTGATGACCGGCTTGCAGAAAAAATTGACAACCCCCGCATCAGGCAGTTTTTGTTGAAAAATGTAACAAAAAATAAAAAAACCAGGCAATACCGGTGGCAGGTCAATGTTGATGTGCTCTATGATTCCCTTGAAGAGATTATTGCAGGGGTCAACCCACAATGGCTCGACGATCGAATTCCAATAACCCGCTATCCCGTTATCTTTATCCGGGGAATGAAATCGAATTACATCCTTCCTGAAGATGAAAAGGAAATCAAAAAGATTTATCCCGATGCCCGGATTATCG
Organism: uncultured Tangfeifania sp.; assembly: GCA_964436325.1. GTDB lineage: Bacteria > Bacteroidota > Bacteroidia > Bacteroidales > Prolixibacteraceae > Tangfeifania. Next base: position 4,879 of record CAYTDH010000175.1, on the reverse strand, counting down.
ACATTCCGAAAGCCGGACACTGGTTGCATGCCGAGCAGCCTCAAAAATTTATGGAAGCGGTAGTGGGCTGTTGCTGACAATTCCCTGCCGGCATATTGCTGCCTTCAATCCTTCAATCACTGTCCCCTTTTTACCGGTTGTATTTCCGGGTAACCGATTTCAGAAATGTTTCCTGTTTCGGTTTTAGCTGTTTCCAGGTGAACCGCCATTTCCAGTTACCCGATGAAGTTCCAGGGGTATTTAACCGTGCTTTTGAATCAAGTTCCAGAACATCCTGCATAGGGATAATGGCTGTCCGTGCGCAAGAGGACCAGATGGATTCAATGCCTTCCCTCAAAGCCTTTTTGCCAGGCTTTCCCAAATAGTACCGAATTTGTTTTCGCTCTTTCTTTTTCCGGGAATTCAGCCATCCAAGTGTGGTATCGTTATCATGCGTGCCGGTATAGGCAATAAAACGGGAGTTATAGTTGTGGGGCAGGTGAATATTGGTTTCATCCGAACTGAAGGCAAACTGTAGCACTTTCATGCCCGGCAGTTCAAAATGATCCCGAAGCGTTTCAACCTCGGGGGTAATCTTTCCTAAATCTTCGGCAATCAGGGGAGGGGAACCGGTCTGCTTCCGGAATCTCTTCAGCAGTTCAAACCCTTTGGCAGGCAGCCACTCCCCGTTAACGGCAGTCTTTTCGCCGGCAGGTACTGCCCAATAGGACTCCAGTCCCCTGAAGTGATCAATCCGCACCATATCGAAAAGATGAATGTTAAAGTGCAACCGGGCAATCCACCAGTCGAATCCCCGCTCCTCAAGGCGTTGCCAGTCATAAAGGGGATTCCCCCATAATTGTCCGGTTTTGCTGAAGTAATCAGGAGGGACTCCTCCTACTTTTTCGGGATTCAAGTTCTTATCCAACTGGAAAATATCGGTATTGGACCAAATATCGGAACTGTCTCCCGAAACATACAGGGGTAAGTCCCCGATAAACCGTACACCCTGTGAATGGGCATAGTCTTTCAACTGAAACCATTGACGGAAAAAGAGAAATTGCATAAACTTCCGGAAATCAATGGCCTCTGCAAGCAGTTGTTCAAATTTATGGATGGCTCTCTTTTTCCTGAACTTGACGTCATCCTCCCACTCGCTCCAGGAGATGTCCTTAAAGTATTTTTTTAACGCCATAAACAAGGCATAATCATGAAGCCACCAATGATGTTCTTTCAAAAAATGATGATACCCGTTCTCCAGGTCTGGCAGCTTCCCCGACCGAAAATGCTCAAAAGCTTTATAAAGAAGGGGGTATTTCCATGATTTAATGCTTTCGAAATCGACATTCGCTGATGGGAAACCGGGATGATGTCTGAAATCACCCTCATCGAGAAGTTTCTCTTCAGCAAGGGAAGCCAGGTCGATGAACAAAGCATTCCCGGCAAATGCGGAATAGCACAGATAGGGTGAATCTCCGAATCCAACAGGCCCAAGTGGAAGGATCTGCCAGTTCTTTTGGCCGTTTCGTTTCAAAAAATCAACAAAACGGTACGCTTCGCTGCCGAGTGTTCCAATCCCCTCATGTCCGGGAAGAGAGGAAATATGTAATAAAATGCCACTGCTTCTTTCTGTCATTTAGGGAATTTTTTGCGGAAATGCGATAAATGGTCTGCCGTTTCACGCACAATCCGTTGAACGGCAAGCCCATGTTGTAACCCCGGGGAAAAAGCCTCCTTATCTGCCCCGGAAAAAAACAGGAAATGGGCATGGACCATCGAACGAAGCCAGCCCGGCGGCACATGACCCGAAGGAAAGCTGGTAATGGGTTTGTAATTGCTGCCAACCATCTTTTTTACCCATTGGTTACTGCCTTCCCGGTAAAATTCAAAGTATTCCGAATTTTTGGAAGAATAACGCAAAGCTCCATTTTCTGCATAGATTTCAAGATGCACCAGGTCGCCTGTGCCCGAACTGATCCGGCTGGCGGAGAGTGTGCCCACCGCATGTGATTCAGGATCGACCAGTGACAGGGAACTGAAAAGGTCCGACCCCGCCGGCACATCTTCAAATGTTCCGCCCTGAAGCGCACTGGTGATTTGCAGATTCTCCCCCAGGAAGGCCATGAGCAGACTAATTCCATGAGACCCCAGATCAGCCATAGCTCCACCATCGGGAGCCGGAGTTAAACGGGTGACCCGTTTTTCGCGGTAGGAGGCCTGCAGGTAGTCGCCATGATAATATTTCAGGTCAAAATGAATGGGATGGCCCAACTCCCCTGATTTCCAGAATTTCAAAGCCTCCCGGACTGAGGAGGTCTGGAGGTATTGAAAACCAACCTGGATTTTTACATCCCCCTTTACCTGATCCAGCAGTGTTTTCATCTCCTGTTCTTCTTTTTGGGAAGCACAAACCGGCTTTTCGAGGTAAATCAATTTTACCGCAGGCATCTGCAGCGCTTTTTCCAAATGGGCAAAATGCACCCTGTTTGGACCGAGAATGAATACCGCTTCAATTTGGTCATTTTTGACAAAATCCTCCACTGGCTGAGCCTGGGAAAAACCAAATTTTGCAGCAAAATCTTCACGGCTCTCTTTTCTGGCCGATGTCACCGATTGAAAAACGATTTGCGGAACATCGTTGTAATAGAACCGGAGTGATTGCATGGCATAAGCATGAGCACGCGCAATTCCTCCCGCTCCTATAAATCCGACATGTATTTTTTCCTTCATCTCTATCTGTTTCAATTATTCTTTCAAGTTTGTCCGATCACCATGCAGTCCTTCAATTCTTCAACCACTTATCCAGCCAGTTAAAAAACACACGCTGCCAGAGAATCCCGTTTTGCGGGGTTAAAACCCAATGATTTTCCTCGGGAAAATAAAGGAGTTGTGCCGGCACATCCTGCAATACCGCAGCGTTAAAAGCAGCGAGTCCCTGTCCCGGGGGTACCCGGTAATCCTTTTCGCCATGAATGACAAGGATGGGAGTATCCCAGTTCTGAACAAATTTATGGGGTGAAAAGGAATAGGACCTTTGCGCTGCAGCATTATCCTTTTCCCAGAAAGGCCCGCCGATATCCCAGTTGACAAACCACATCTCTTCAGTAGTGGCATACATCTGTTCGAAGTTAAACATCCCGTCATGCGAAATGAAAGCATCGAACCGCCCCTCATGGTTTCCGGCCAGAAAAAAGACCGAATATCCGCCATAACTGGCTCCCACAGCACCCAGCCGGGTCTCATCCACAAAGGGCTCTTTGGCCACCTCATCAATGGCCGTTAAAAGATCGCGGATGTTTTGTCCACCATAATCCTTTGAAATCTGTTCGTTCCATTCCTGTCCGAATCCCGGAAGACCGCGACGATTGGGAGCCACAACAATGTATCCATTGGCTGCCATCATTTGGAAATTCCAGCGGTAAGACCAAAACTGGCTCACCGTTCCCTGAGGACCTCCCTGGCAGTAAAGCAGAGCGGGGTATTTTTTCTCCGGATCAAAATGGGGAGGATAGATAACCCATGAATGCATTTTTTTGCCGTCAGTGGTTTCCATCCACCGCTCTTCCACCTCTCCCATGGTTAACTGATCCATAATGCCCTTATTAACCACGGTCAGGGCTTCGTCCTGGCCTGTGGCGGGATCAACCCGGTACAATTCGGCCGGGCTCGACATCGAAACTTTTTGAGCCAGCAGAAAATCGTCCATAGGAACCGCCATCTGGTAATTGTGGATGCCGTCAGTAAGCCGTGAGAAGGATTGATCTACCAGCGAATAGCGATAAATCTCATCGGTACCTTCAATATTGCTGGTAAAAAAAATCGATTTGCTGTCTGGGCTCCATGTCAATCCATGAACGTTCTGATCAAAATCCGTGGAAACATCTTTCTTTTCTCCCGTTTCCAGATCGGCCAGAAATAATCTGTTCTTGTCAGATTCATACCCTTCGCGTTCCATGCTTTCCCAGGCCACGTATTTTCCATTGGGCGAAAAAACCGGATTCTTGTCATATCCCATCATGCCACTTGTAAAATTGGTGGTTTCCCCTGTTGCTGGTTCATAGAAGTAGATATCTGAATTGGTGGATAAGGAATAGGCCTTACCCGTCTTCTTTTTGCAGGTGTAGGCCAGGATCGTTCCATCGGCATTCCATGCAATCTGTTCCGTTCCGCCGAAGGGTTTCATGGGTGAATCATAGGGTTCATCTTCCATAATATCTTTCCCTTCTTTCAGTTGCCCGTCGGAATAAACCGCCACGAAAATATGCTCATAAGCGTAATCGTGCCAGGCATCCCAGTGGCGGTACATTAAATCGGTTTCCAGGCGTGCATTGGCTTTATCCAGGTCGGGGAAAAGATCATGAATGTCCTCATCGAGTTTCACGCTTTTGATATAAAAAAGACGGGACCCGTCAGGAGAATAACGGAATCCTGAAATCCCTCCTTCAATATTCGATACCTGACGGGCTTCAGAGCCGTCAGGGTTCATTTCCCACAACTGGCTGCTGCCGGAAGCGGCAGAAAGGTATCCGATTTTTTTTCCATCCGGACGCCAGCAAGCATTCGATTCATTCCCGGGGGTGTCGGTTATTTGCTTGGCTTCACCTCCCGCCGAAGGAATAGTATAAATATCCCGGCTTGAGGCATTCTCTTCGATATCGTACCAGGTAACCGTATATAAAACGGTGCGGCCATCCGGAGAAACCTCTGCTCCTCCTACTCTGCCAAAAGACCACAGCACCTCAGGAGTCATCTTGTCAGACGACAGACGGGGTACTTCCGGAATATCATTTTGCTGTCCGGAAGAGGTCCCGGAATTATTACAGGAAACCGTAACCCAAATCAGAAACAAAAAGGAAACATATTGACGCATAGGTATTTTTTTAAATGGTTTTCGCGCTAA
>CAYTDH010000174.1:0-8800 GCA_964436325.1 uncultured Tangfeifania sp. | reverse complement strand
ACGCGCCGTCCTTATCCTCTGCGATTTGTTACATGAGAAATTAGCCAAAGTCGAGGCCGTTGGATTTATCCAACGGAGCTGATAGCCAGAGAGACCGGCTTTAGCCACATGCTGAATTCCTTAATTTTAACCACAAAGTGACCGAAGGATTCACAAAGGTTGCACAAAGGAGGGGTTATCTTTTTTTGTTCCGGACGTAAATGAGTTTGAATTTTCCCTTATAGCTGTCGCGCTGGTCGATTTCAAATTTTCCGATGGAATCGATAAGGGGGGTTAATTTTTCGAAACCGTAATTTCGCGAGTCGAAGTTGGGTTGTTTTTTCTGAAGAAGGCTGCCCACATCGCCGAGGAAAGCCCAGCCATCTTCATCGGCCAGATCGGATATAGTGGAGGAGATAAGTTTGACCACTTTGGGTGTTATTTTGTCTACCTGGCTTTTTTTCAATGGCTTGTCGGGAGTGGAAGGACCTTCGTTTTCTTTTGATCTGTTTTCCAGGATTTCGATGTAGATGAATTTATCGCAGGCCACAATAAAAGGATCGGGGGTTTTCTTTTCGCCAATGCCGTAAACTTTCATCCCTGCTTCACGCAGGCGGGTGGCCAGGCGTGTAAAATCGCTGTCGCTCGAAACCAGGCAAAAACCATTTACCCGTTCACTGTAAAGAATATCCATGGCATCGATGATCATGGCGGAGTCGGTGGCATTTTTGCCTGTGGTATATCCATATTGTTGCACGGGCGTAATGGCGTTCTCGAGCAGTAGATTTTTCCATTTTGCGAGAAAAGGCTTGGTCCAGTCCCCATAGATGCGTTTGATGGTTGGATTACCGTATTTGGCAATTTCCTCCATCATTTCTTTGACGTAAGCGGAGGGTATATTATCGCCGTCGATAAGTACGGCCAGTTTAAAATCTTTTTCTTCCATAGGTTAAATTTTTACGATACAGGAGTCGGGCAGCCATCCAATATTTCCATCGGCCAGCCTGATCTCTTTCCAGGTATTCAGGCTGTCGGAAATTTCCACTTTAACGCCTTCATAAAGCAGAAAAAGGTCTGTTCCCGTTTCCCTTGGGGCACTTTTTACCGTAACCCGGGGGCAAAAAACAATGGCGTGATCGTGTGTCAGCATTTTTTTCTTCTGGCGGGCAGCAAATGAAAACGAAAAAGCGGAAATAACAATGGCCAGAATGCCAAACCAGAAAGAGATTCTTTTTAGAGCCACCCTTCGGCTAAACAAAAACAGGCCCAGTAAAACAAGGAAAAGGGAAAAAGAACCGATGCTAATGACCGACCAGGAATCGGCCGGATAGAGGTTTATAATCCTTTCGCGCCAGCGGACAAAGAACGGTTTGGGAAGTTCTTCAATTTCGGTGACGACAAATTGCCGGGCCAGTTGCAGGTTAAATTCAATATCTTCGTCCTGGGGCGCCAGAAGTCTGGCCCGTTCATAGTTTAAGATAGCATGGTTGATGTCTCCTGCTTTGTAATACGCATTCCCCAGGTTGAAATAGAGTTTGGCCGATTCTTTTCCCTCATCAAGAATCTGTTCGTAAGCCGAAATGGCCTTCTCATATTCCTCGGTGGTGTAGAAGGCATTGGCTTTTTCCCATAAAATACGGGTAGAGTCCTGGGCGTTCAGGGAGAGGGAAAATAGGATTCCCAGAAGAAAAACCCCATAGTTGTTTACAAATTTTTTAGTCATCATGTTGATTGAATAAAATAACCATTTTGGGCCTTGCATGGGTCATGCAGGGCAAATTGTCCTTAGCGTTTTATTTTCTTTTCAAACCTGCTCATGGTCGAAACCGCTTTTTTATAGAGTTCATTCCGGGCTTCTGACCCTCCTGAGGGCGCATAGCGGGCAAATTCGCACTGTCCGGTAATTTCAACAAAATCGTTGATGACTTCTTCATCAACATTTTTTTCCTTCAGTTTTTCAACGGCACTTTCCCGGTTAAGCTTCGCAACAGGTATTCCCAGCTTATCGCTTAAATAGCCCCAGAAAGCTTTCAGAATAGCTTCGTGAAAAGCCTCATTCATATTCTTTTTCATAAAACCGGCAGCTGTTTTCAGCCGCTTGGTTGCTATCCGGTTGGCTTTTTTATTCCTGACCAGCGCAGCATTGGCATTTTCCTTTACTTTTTTCCGGTAGGCGGCAAAAAGGGCCAGGAACAATAAGGCGGCTCCACCATAGGTGGCATAAAACAGCGAAGTTCCGAAAAAGGTGAATCCTTTTTCCCTGAAAGAAGGATTTCCCTGTTTGATGAACCGGATATCCTGCCCAATCAACTGAACATCTTCTCTGCGAAGATTGCTGACCACTGTGGCGGACTGATCGCCGGTACCTTTTTCCACATTCAGGGTATATTGCGGAGTCGACCGGGTTACATACCTGCCGGCGGAAGGATTGAAATAGGTAAATTCCACAGGGGGAATGGTATAGGTGCCCTCAAACCGGGGCTGGAAAAGGTATTCAATGGTTTTGGTGCCGGAAACTCCGTTGGCTGTTGTCTGCACGTTGTCGGTAGCCCGCGGATCATAGACCTCAAAGTCGGAAGGTAATTTCAGTTCGGGGGTTCGGATTAACCGGATATTTCCTGACCCGCTGATGGTTACTTTCAGAGTTACGGCGTCGTTGGTGGTAACCTCCTCGCTTTCCAACTCCGAAGAGATGTTGAAATTTCCCACGCCTCCGTAATAGTCCGATGGCTCAGGAGGCAAATCTCTTACGGTGACACTTTCGGCTTTACTCGTAACGGTGGTCTTTACAGTGCGCATACCGCTGAAGAAGTCATCGAAGAAACTTCGTTGCTGCACCCGCTGTTGAACCAAAAGAGTAAGACTGAAGGGTTCCACGGTCAGTGTTCCGTTTTGCTGGGGAAAAAGCACCGTTTTTTTCAGGACACCCACCTGATAGATGCGATCGTTGAATACCTCGCGGGTAAAGTTAATTTGTTGCGGAATCTCTATATCCTGAGTGTAAAATCCTTCAAAAGTGGGAAGATTTACTTCGTCAAAACCTGAAACAGGGATGTCCGGACTGACATATAACCTGACGGTGGCGATAATTTGTTCGCCACGGAAGACATTTTTCTTGTTCATCTCCACTCTGACAAAGAGATTTTCCCCGCCTAAATTGGCCGATTGACGGGCTTGTTCCTGCTGGTTTTGCTGATTTCCCTGTGTTTGTCCCTGATTGGATGAAGGTTTGACGACCTGGATGGTTAATGCATTTGATTCAAAAATTTTCCCGTCTGCTTCAATGGATGCGGGCCTGATCTCAAAGGTTCCCTCTCTTTTTGCCCGGAGAATGTAGGTGTACGAGAAGGTCACTTCGGTTGTGGTTTGCCCGTTGATGGTCTGCATTCGGGTGGATTGACCCGTACTGGGTCCCATCAGAACATCAAAATTATTGGTCAAATCCGGAGGCAACTCGAGGTTCGACCCTCTTTCATTGAGGGTGAACGTTAGCCTGAACTGCTTCCCCATTTCAACAGCATTGGGGGCCGACATCACAAACCGGGTTTGCTCCGCTTTAGCCCCTGTTGCTATAAGGAAGAACAAAAAGTATGGAATCAGTTTTTTAATCATTTTTCTATTTCGTCGATGCAAAGTTATTTATTCCCGTTCAATACTGCATTTATTTCCTTATCTGTTTTTTTATTTTACCTGAAAAGTAACAGAAGATCACCACTCTTTTTCAACATTCGATTTTTTGGCCTGGACAGCTTTGTCTTTTTTTACCTTATTCTGAATGTCGCGTTCATCATTTTGCAATGCTTGTAAAAGTTGCTCGGCATCCTGTTTCGAAATTTTATTTTGTTGTTGCTGCTGTTGCTGCTGTTGCTGTTGTTGCTGCTGTTGCTGCTGTTGCTGCTGTTGCTGTTGTTGTTGCTGATTTTGAGTCTGTTGATCCTGTTGATCCTGGTTCTGCTGATTCTGTTGGTTCTGCTGGTCCTGTTGATCTTTATTTTGCTGGTTTTGATTTTGTTGTTGTTGCTGCTGCTGTTGTTGTTCCTGTTGTTTTTTCAGCATTTGGGCATAGGCCAGGTTGTATTTTGTATCCAGATCATCTGGCTTCAGGCGCAGTGCTTTTTTATAGGATTCAATGCTTTCATCAATTTTTTCCTGCATCAACTGGCTGTTTCCCAGGTTATGCAACGACCGGGCCTTCTCTTCGGGCGTTTCGAGCTCCTGGTGGAGCTTGTCAAATTTTTGTTCAGCCTCCTCAAACCGCATTTGTTTGTAAAGTGCATCGGCAAGGTTAAATTCCCATTTTTCGTTTCCCGGTTTTTTATTGAGGGCTTTCCGGTATTCGGTTTCAGCCTGGCTGAATTTGGCTGTATCCAGGCGGGCAGTATCTCTGATGGCCTTCTCAAACAAATCGTTTCCTTTCCGTATAAATTTCCTTTCGTTCTGACCACTGACATCCAGTGCGAACGATATAATTCCGATAATAAGCAATAGTCGTATCATTGTCACTTTCTATTTGGTTGAAAACAATTTTACCTTCATAAAATATTTGTTTTTCCTTTCGAGAATAATAAATTCAAGCAGGATTAAGAACAAACCAATGGCAAAAAAGTATTGAAACTGATCGTCGTAGTCGGAATAGACCAAAGACTCCATCTCCTCTTTTTCCATTTTGTTGATTTCATCGAACAAGGCATTCAGCCCCACCTGGGCATTGTTGGCCCGCACATAAATGCCGTTTCCGGCCGTAGCGATTTTTTCGAGCATGGTTTCGTTGAGCCGGGTAATGACCACTTCGCCGTTTTTGTCTTTCAGGTAATCTTTTTGCCCATTTCTTAGCACGGGGATAGGTGATCCCTGAGGAAGACCCATTCCAATGGCGTGAACAAAGATTCCTTCTTCCGAAGCCTCGGTGGCTGCCGATACGGCATCATCCTCGTGGTTTTCCCCGTCGGTAATCACGATAATGGCTTTATTGGATTCGCCCTTGGGGGTAAACGAACGCATTCCCATGCTGATGGCTGCACCGATGGCAGTTCCCTGGGTTGGCACAATCTGGGTATTCACCGAATTCAAAAACAGTTTGGCCGAGTTGTAATCGCTTGTAATCGGCAGCTGCGTGTAAGCCTCTCCGGCAAAAACAATCAAACCGATTTTATCGTCATTCAGCCGTTCCACCAGACGCGAGATGGCCCTTTTGGCACGCTCGAGCCGGTTGGGCTGAATGTCTTCGGCCATCATGCTGTTGGACACATCCAGGGCAATGATAAGTTCAACTCCCTCGCGATTCACTTTTTTCAGTTTGGAACCAAACTGTGGACGGGCTGCACCAACAATAAAAAATGCCAGTGCAACCATAAGCACAATAAATTTAAATACTGGTCTGCTGTTAGAGGAAAAGGGCATTAAATCTTTCAACACCTTTTCATGACCAAACCGCCGCAATGCCCTTTTTCTGGCAATGCGCGACCAGATAAAAAAGAGGACGAGCAGCGGGATAATGAGCAGTCCCCATAATATTTCCGTCTGTGCAAATCTGAACATTTCCATTTTTTTCCGTTTAAGGGATACTTCTGAATATTGTTGTTTTTAAAAGTAAACCGGTAACCATAAACAAAATTCCTGCCAGGGCAAAAGGCAAAAATTCCTCTGATTTGCGGCTGAACTCACGGACTTCAATTTTTGATTTTTCCAGTTGGTCAATTTCCATGTATATTTCCCCGAGTTTTGTATTGCTGGTAGCCCTGAAATATTTCCCGTCGGTAATGGAGGAAATTTCCTGCAGAGTTTCCTCGTCGATTTTCACCTCCATATCCCGGAGTTGAACCCCATAGGGTGTCTGAACAGGGTAGGGTGCTGTTCCCACCGAGCCGACCCCAACCGTATAAACACGTATTCCAAAAGTTTTGGCGATTTCGGCTGCGGTAACGGGAGCGATTTCACCACTGTTGTTTTCTCCGTCTGTCAAAAGAATCACCACGCGGCTGATCGCTTCACTGTCTTTCAGGCGGGCCACAGCAGTGGCCAGGCCGTTTCCAATGGCGGTTCCGTCTTCAATCATTCCGCTTTCAATATCTTTGAAAAGGTTCAGCAATACTGAGCGGTCGGTTGTTAAGGGGCACTGGGTAAAGGCCTCACCCGAGAAAACAACGAGGCCCATCCGGTCGTACTCGCGACCGGAAATGAATTCTGTGGCCACATTTTTTGCTGCTTCCAGCCGGTCGGGTTGAAAATCCCTGGCCAGCATACTGCTTGAAATATCGAGGGCAATCACAATATCTATCCCTTCGGTGGTTACATTTTCCCAGCTCCGTGAAGATTGCGGACGGGCCAGAACTACGGTAAATGCGGCTATGGCCAGGACCTGGAATAAAAAGACCAGATGACGCAGGTAGTGCCTGATGCTCCGGGGAGCTTTAAAAACCGGTGCCGCTGAAGAAACCCGGATGGTTGCTGTCTTTTTCTTTTGACCGAAAATATACCATGCGGCCATCGGTATGATGATCAACAGCAGGTAAAAAAAATCAGGGTTTTTAAATGTCAATCCTTCAAACATTCTTTTCTATTTTAGTACTACTTCTTCTCCTTCGTCCTCATCCTTGTCCTTTTTAATATCTTCCGGCGACTTTTTTTCTTCTTTTTTGGTTTCATTCACAAAAAAGTAAGAATTCACCAGGGTCAGGTTATCATCATCGGGGAGTGGTTTGTATTTGGCAAATTTTACCAGGTCGGCCATTTTTAAAATTTGACGCAGGTTTTCCAATGTTTTTTCCCGTAATAAATCGCGTCTGAACCTGAAACTTTCCAGGGTTTCGTCCGAAGTTTGTTCCATGGCCGGGATTCCAAACCTGTCTTCGATATAAGTCCGCAATGTTTCGGTAACTTCGCTGTAATACTGCTTGGTTTTTCCCTGTTGCCAGAGTTTTTCATCCTTTATCTGGTCCAGTTTACGCAATGCAATAACGTGGGCAGGTTCTTTGGGCTTTTTGGGAATGGAAAAAACGGGTTTATTCTGCTTTTTTCTTTTGATGGAATAGAGAATGAAGAACAGGATGGCGCCGATTAATATGATACCCAAAATAATGGGCATCACTTCTTTCAGGGTAAGCGGGGCCCCGTAAGGCATTTTAATGTCGGTGGGACCACGGGTGGTATCGATGGGCATGCTATGTACCTGAAGTGTTACACCGTTTGTGGGCACCGAATCCATTCTGCCGTCGAGGTTCAGCTTGAACCAGTATGGGGGGATGCGATACGTCCCGCTGTCGAAGCTGGTTATGAGCCATGACTGAATCTGTTTTTGAAACGCCTCGTCATCGGTTTCAAAGGTGTCTATCCCGGAATGATCAATCACCTCAATTTTTCCGAGAATGGTGTCGGGCACTTCCGGAAACCGGACCTGAACACCTTTGGGATGATCGATCTCCATAAAAAGTTTCACCTGGTCGCCAAGCAGAATCCGGGAGGAGTCGATCCGGGCAGTGGCTTTTATCCGCTGACCACTGGCGATAACTGCTATGGACGACAGTACAAAAACGATGACGATTATTTTATTCCAGTGCCTCATTCTTTCTATTGTTTAAGTGCCCTTTTTCTGAAAAGGGTCATCAATGATTTTACGTAATCCTCACTGGTGTTGATCCAGGCATTATCGATTCCACATTTTTTAAACATGAAATTAACCCTTTGGGTGTGTTGTTGCCACCAGTCGGCATAAACTTTCCGGGTTTTTCGCGAACTGCTGTCCACCCATACCGATGCCCCGGTTTCCGCATCTTTAAGTTGTAGCATACCAATGGGGGGAAGCTGCGTTTCCCGCTCATCATATATTTTGAGGGCCACCATGTCGTGCTTGTTGTTGGCAATGGACAGGGCAAGCTGCAAATCGGGGTTTTCATCCATAAAGTCGGAAATGACAAAAGCCGTGCACCGTTTTTTGATGGCATTGGTCAGGTATCGGACCGCTCCTGTAATATCAGTCCCTTTGTTTTGGGGTTGAAAGTCAATCAATTCACGGATAATGCGCAAAATATGGCTTCTCCCTTTTTTGGGGGGAATAAATTTTTCGATGGTGTCGGAAAAGAAAATCACACCTGTTTTATCGTTGTTTTGGATGGCAGAGAAGGAGAGGATGGCAGAAATTTCGGTGATGATGTTTTTTTTCATCTTTTCGAAACTACCGAATTCACGGGAGCCGCTGACATCGATCAGCAACATCACCGTGAGTTCGCGCTCTTCTTCAAATACTTTGATGTAGGGATGGCTGTAGCGGGCGGTAACATTCCAGTCGATGTTCCGGATGTCATCTCCGAACTGATATTCCCGCACTTCCGAAAAGGCCATACCCCTTCCTTTAAAAGCACTGTGGTATTCCCCGGCAAAAATATTCCGGGAAAGACCGCGTGTTTTTATTTCAATCTGCCGTACCTTTTTTAATAATTCCGTTGTCTCCATGGGAGAAATGTTGTTTTAGGTGAAACCTAATCCCTGCATCAATTTGTCTTTGGTGTTCCCACTTGCCTGGATTTAGGGTACTTCCACGGTATTCAGAATGTCAGTAATGATCTCTTCCGAAGTAATATTATTGGCCTCTGCTTCGTAACTGAGTCCTATCCTGTGCCGCATAACATCGGGGCAAACGGCACGGACATCTTCCGGAATGACGTACCCCCTCCGTTTGATAAATGCAAAAGCTTTGGCTGCCTGGGCAATGCTGATGCCTGCCCTGGGAGAGGAACCGTATGAAATCATTTCTTTATATCTCGACAGGTTGTAATCCTCTGGTTCACGGGTTGCAAAAACAATATCCACAATGTATTTCTGGATT
>CAYTDH010000173.1:0-8803 GCA_964436325.1 uncultured Tangfeifania sp. | reverse complement strand
TAATCCGGGGATAATCATTCTATACATGAGTTTCAGTTTTTTGATATTCTTCATTAGAACCAATTTTTTATAGTTTTGTTAAACGAACGGCATCGGCAAAAACAATGCGGAGTTCAGACCTGTTTGAAAGTTCGATGAGTGCGGTATCGGGTGAAAAATAGAAAGAACCCAGATGATTCCATCCTTCATCAGCACTTTGGACCGAAAGGCTTTGCTCTTCAGCACCGTCATCACTGTGAATTACGAAATGGTATTCACCCCGTTCATCTCCGCCACTGCGTCTCATTCTCCGTGATTTGTAGAGATGATAATGGACATCGTAATAACCGGCTTCCTTGACGGGAACATGCCATTTGGCTTTCATGGAACCGTCTCCCGATTTAACGTAATGCCCGGAACGCACATATTCTCCGTAGAATTCGGTGTCTGTGGTGGTTGTCCAGTTGGAGGGAGGGCGCCAGAAATTCATTCCTGAATAACTTTTCTCTCCGGGCTCCTCTTTGATGAGCCATTTTTCAAGAAGGCTGACATCATCGGTTGTGGTGATTTCAAATTCAGGGTCTTCATTATCTACAATAGTCTCTCCGGGCAACTCGGTTTGCACCGGATCGTCCACCACCTTTTCCCCTTCACTGGCAACAGCTTTGGGGTCCTCTTCAATTTCGCGCATACCATCCATCAGGAGCTGGGGGATATTTTGCGAAGTCAGGGTATTGATCATGTACATTCGTGGATCGGCATCCAGGAGGTAAGTCAGTTCCTTGGTTTGATGGGCATCAAGATAAATCAGTTTGTTGATCATATCTTCGTTGCCCGGCCCCCGGCCAAAACCTCCTCCCCGGCCTCCTTCGCCCAGGCGGAAAGTGATTTTTACGATCCCTTCGGTATCGGAGAAGTTGGTAATTTTCAGGTCCACTTTTGTCTTCATTGCATTGCCTGATTTTACTTTTACGGCATCTACATTCGAGATTAAATAACCCGGCAGCGATTTGGCTTTGAACCATTCATCCATCATGGGAGAAAGTTCTGAATTGAATTGCTCCTTTATTCGTTCGTCGAACCGGTCGAACGAAATGTTTTTAAAACGGTACTCTTCCAGAACGCTGCGCAGGAAATTTTCAAATTCTTCCTGCCCGGCTTTTACCTCTACCATAGAAAAGAGTACCTCTCCTTTCAGTTTAATGACATTATCGATGATCTTTTTTTGGTCGGGATCGGCAATAATCTCTTCGAAGGTGCTGTCTTGTAATGCAATATTGGCCAGTTCATCATTGCTCATGCCCTGCATATTGCGCATCCAGCCCGAGCGCATGTCGGTCGACTGGCTTTTGAGGTAGGCTTCAAAGATGCGGTTGATGATGGGCCAGCGATCGGATTGGATGTTGTTCTGGAAATTATAGAATTGCGGAAAAATAAAATAGGGATTGGGAAACTCTTCAATGGTAAATTGTCCCCGGCTGCCCCGCCAATCCGTGGCCTGTTCGCGGGTGAATGTTCCCAGAAAACTGTTGATTATACGGATTTCAATATCTTCATCGGTCATATTATTGTCTCCGCGACGGCCCCACCGTTCCATTCTTTTTCGCGTTCCTTCGAAGTCGGCTTCGCGGATGAGGTAGCCTTTTTCGGGAATAAGCACCTGCTCGGGCTGAATGAATTCATGCCGGGAAGTCCAGATGCGTTCGTAGGTTTTAAACTGCGCAGGTACTTCCACCAGGAATAATCTTTCAAAGGCGTATTCCAGGTTGTAGGTGCGTTCAAAATCACCTAACCGTTCCCCGATTAATTGGGGAATGGTGTCGTTCGTTTCAGGGAACTCGCCGGAGAAAAAGTCATGCCCTTCAATATACCAAACGCCCAATCTCAGACTGTCGATATCTATCTCCTTTTTTTCGTATTTCCCGATAGCAAGGGAAATCTGGGTAAGCGGCACCTTACTTTCAAAAGAGAAATGCCCCTGGCTGATTTCACGAATTTCGCCCTGTGAAACGGCCTGCAGTTGCGGAGCGGTTTTCACTTCAAGACTGAAGTCAATAAATTCGGGGTGGTTCCAGCTTACATCTTCTGTGCTGTAAGTGACCCCTGTTTTCGGATACCAGTTGGCTTCACTGGTAAGAAGAACATATTCCGGTGTAAGAAAGGCATACCGTTTGTCGACATTCAATACAAATTTGCCATGTTTTTTCTGTCTGGTTTCTTCATCAATGTCAAGGTAGCAAAGCGATTCATTGATTTTTCCATTATATTCAATGACGGCCACTGCTTCTTCACCGGGCGATAATATCCCGTTTTTTTCCACAATAACCAGATGGTTCTCCCGCCTGAAAGGAAGGGAAGCACCATTCCATGTGAAATTTTTGATCTCCAGCCCATCATTCAAACTGATTATCAGCTTGTTCAATGGGTGACTGTTTTCATTTTTCAGTGTCATTTGTGATACTGCTTCTATCCTGTCTCCTTTGTGCTCCAGGGTAACAGAGTGAGCGGCAGTGGAGGGGAGGGGTACCTGAACAAATTCATTGTTAAGTTCAACCATTTGCTCGCGGTAATTTTCATTTGTCTTGAATTCATTGATGTGCTGGTATCCCAGGTATCCACCACCTCCGATAAAAAGAACTCCGAAGATGAGTGAAAAAAAGGTCATTGAATCGGACTGCGGAAGCCGTTTCAACAGGAAAATGGTCATAAAAATGAATCCCAGCCCCAGGGAAAGGTAAATACCGCGGTGTGTAAGCACTTTCTCGAGGTTCCCCAATCCGGTAATATCGGAGCTTAACATGGGGATGTTGAAGGCCATGTAGTCGAAAATGTAATAGAATTTGGCTTCGAGCAAAAAGAGTGTAATACCGATATAGCCCAGAATCAGCACAAAAGTGATGGCCTGGTTTCGGATGACACTCATGAGCAGGAATGCCAGCCCCATAATAAAAATCAGGGTGGGGACACTAATCAGGAGCAGGTATATTCCGTAGGAAGCCCAGGACACAGGGGTTTCCTGCGCGAGGAAATTAAAAATCAATGCCAGAATGACAACGGCAATATTGAGTACCAGGAATACCTGGAGGTTACCCCATGTTTTTCCGATAACATATTCCCCATTGGTCATGGAACGCATATAAATGACCTCGGTGGTATCCAGTTTTTTATCGCGTTTAAGGAAATCAGATGCCAGGAAGACAGCAATGATGGCCTGGGAAACATTTAAAATGAGCAGGTTAAAATAAGGAATGGCCGCGGGGATGCTCCGGATGGCCCATCCCTGTTCTCCTCCACCCTGAATCACCAGTCCGAAATTCAGTCCGAAAAGAACAAGTAGCGAGAGGATGCCAAAAATGCGGAAAAACCAGCTTCTTAAGAGGGTTTTTCGTTCGTATTTGGCGATGGATAGTATGTTGTGCAGTGATATCATGGATTTCAGATTAATGTTACGAATTGGACCACTGGTTGAGTTTATTCTCCATGAAATAAACGTAGGCATGCTCCAGGTTGGGTGCTATTTGCTTGCCGTAATAACCGTTTATCTCATTGGCTACCACCTGAACCTCCCAGCCTCCTTCAGTGGGAATGGTGGAGATGACAGGATATTTTTCATTGATTTCAAGGTATTCCGCTTCGGTAGCCTGAACCAGCCAAACATTGCCTTCGGCCTCCCTTATGAGTTGTTCGGGGGAACCGTTAAATGCCAGATTGCCCTGATTGAGCAGGGCCATGTTATCGCAGGTACTTGAAATATCGCCTACAATATGCGTCGACAAAATGATGATGACATCCCGTGTACTGATGGTTGAAAGCAGGTTCCGGAAACGAATGCGCTCCTCCGGGTCAAGCCCGGTGGTTGGCTCATCAACAATGATTATTTTGGGATTGTTGATGAGGGCCTGGGCGATGCCCAGTCTTCGCTTCATGCCTCCGGATAATTTATTGGCGTTGCGGTCGCGGGCTTCATAAAGACCAACCTCCTCAAGCATTTGGTCAACAGCCTCTTTACGGGTAGTACTATTCTTCATTCCGGAAAGCCGCGCAGCGTAATCCAAAAATTCATAGGTTTTTAATTTCGAAAAAAAGCTGAAGTCCTGAGGAAGATAACCCAGCATTGCGCGGATTTCCCTCCGGTTTTTGGCTAAATCGAGGTCGTTTACCGTCACTTTCCCTTTCGTGGGCTTCATGAGCGTAACAAGTATCCGCATCAGTGTGGATTTCCCTGCTCCGTTTGGACCCAGTAAGCCGAACATACCGTTGGGAATTTCGAGGTTTAAATTTTTCACCGCGTAATTCCCATTGGGATAAATTTTGCTTAAACCTTCAATTTTTATTTGCACCTTAACTGTAATCTAATTGGTTAAAATTCTGTTTTTGGACTTTGCCTCTCCAGAAAAGTTTAATGCTTTGAGAATTAAATTTTGGAGATTGGTTGTACAAAATTATTGTTTTCCCCGGTTTACCATGCATGGTTGCCCCTTTTTGTTTCTTATTTTCCAAAAAAAACGGACTCTTTTTTTTCGGAATATCCCTCTCGTTTGCCGAGAATGATTTTTCCGGGGAAAAAAGTCCGTGAAAAAAAAGCATTACTGACCAGCCTATTTTTTTACTTTTTTGGCCGTAAGATTCATTTTTCCTTCCGGAGAATTAACAAATCCCTTCATTTCGGCATTTTTTATTTCTGCTTCAACACTGATGTATTCATAATCAATGTAAAGACCGAATTTTAGCTGGCCCTTTTGGAAACTGACCTCCTTCAGAGAGACCTTGTAGCCATCCGGAAATTTCACTTCCCCTTCCAGTTTATTTTCTTTTTCTGTCAGGATCAACATTCCTTCCTGATAGCCATAAGGAGCTTGCGGAACTTCGTACTTCCATTCACCTGTCACATCACTTTTGGTTGCCTGAACAGCCTGGATGGGGTTCAGAATACCCGTTAGGGCAAAAATTGCAAGAATTAAAAGATTTTTCATGTTTCTCATTTTTTAAATTAAACCATTATTTAAAGTTAAGTTTTCTCCGAGTGTTAAAAAAATCGTTCTGTCCGATTCAGTTCAGAACAAAGTTTCTTCCACAAATTTTAAACAGATTGAAAAGACTGCCAAAGTTATGGGGTGAAAACTCCTATTGTGGGATAAATTAAACCGCTTCATGAAAAATGTGGATGAATTCAGCGGAGTATTTTGTGGAAACGGGGATTAAACGATCTGTTCCCCTTAAACTGAGGAAGAATTTTTTTCGTTCTTTTTGCACCATTTCCACGTTTTCTTTATTCACGATGAATGAACGATGGCACCGTACCAAAGAATGGGGCTTCAATTTGTCTTCGAGGTTTCTTAGGCTGTTTCGCAGTATTTTCCGGTGGGGTTTACCTGCCGACAGGTAATATACATACACATAATTGTCGGCCGATTCCAGCAAAAGTAAGTCTTTCAGCAATACTGAAAAACGGATTTTTTCTTTTTCATCTTTAAATCCAATGGAAGCCGGGATACCTGGCTGGGATACCCTAATCTTCAACGATTTTAATTCAATGTGTTGATTGCGGTAATGAATGAGAAGCAACGAAAGCGAATAAGGAAGAAAAATACCAAGCAGGGTATATTTTAAGGAAAAGGTGAGTTCATTCATGAAATTGCCCAACGGATTCCCATATAAAAAAATATAGATGAGGCTGATTAAACTGATTTCAATCCCCAGCCAAAGAATAAAAGACTTGACTTGAAAGGTTCTGATGTGGAATATTTTGCGGAGGGGGAACTGGGTAAAAAGGAGTGTAATGGCTACAATGACGCCATAACCCGAAAGTCTTAGAAACTGAATAAACCCTGAGTCGGAATACCACCGGTTGATGTTAAAGGGGACAAAAACATTCAGAAAAATGATGCTGAAAAGAAGGATAATGACGATGAGCAGGTATCTGTCCCTCTTTTTGTCAAGAAGATGGAGTTCTTTATTGAACCATTTGGTAAAGACTTCCGGGGTATTCATTTTTCTTATCCTGAACCTGTTGTATAAGTTTCCTTGTAAAGGTACAATTTAATTCATATTTTAAAAATTTATCAATAAGTCCACTCTAAAAAGAAAATTTATGCAACCAAGGGTCGAAGGCCCAAAGACTCCAAAAAGGGTAAATTGGTGAATTTTAAATTTTTGTGGTTCTTCGTGTACTTGTGACTTCGTAGCATCTTTTCTTTTTTTTTGACCCTTCGGATTGGTCTCATGAATAGTTCAGGTTTTATTTCTTTTGACTTTCTCTTTGTTTTGGGCAAAAAAAAGGTGCTGCACCGGCAACACCTTTTTATATCTGTTTTCTGTTTTCCTTTTTATTTTTCCAGGTTAAAAGCGAATTCCCGGTTGAATGAGCTTAAAACAACACGGTAGGCTCCTTTTTCAAGTTTTGAAAGGTCGTAACCGGTTGAGATATTAAAGTCACTCCCTACTTTCGTTTTGTAAACCAGGCCGTCTTCATTGTAAAAACTCAGTCTCAGGTTTTCCTGGTCGAAATTGAGGTAAGAAAGCTTTAATACATCCTCATTGTAATGGAAATAAGGGTCGAAACGCATTTTTGTTTCACCTAAAACAATACCTTCCCGTGAAACTTCGAATTCGTTGGTTACTTCGGTAGTGTTTACTTTTAAGTTTAAAACATACTCACCAGCCACCAGGTCTGCAAAATCATAAATTTTACGGTAATCGGTAATGGGTTCCTCGGTTTGTTTGTAATAAACCAAATCTCCATTTGCTGCTTTAATACTGACTTCCATAACAGCCGGGTTTTCATTTTTTACTGAAACGACAGCCCTGTCGGCAGTTACGGGAATAACATTCAACTTCGGTTTTTCTACTCCGTAAACAATAGCTGCACTTGCTACTGCTAAAATGGTAATGGCTAATTTAATTGTTTTCATAATCATTCTTTTTTGTTTTTTTCTGTTTAATAAATCTCGGTACAAATATAACACCCTTTATCTCGTTATGTTGTAAAACACAGGTTAATAGTATATCAAATTAATGTAAACAAAAGAGTTGCAATATTACCTTAAAATGAAATTTGAGTTAACGCATTGTTTTACAGCATATTAATTTTCATGCGTTATTTTAACAAAAATCGTGCCTGATATTTATCATGTCTGTTTATTGATTTTTCATTATTTTCGACAAAAACTGAAAACAATTCATGAAGATCAAGATTTTACAGTTATTGGAAGGGGCGCGCAATGCCGAAGGGCTAACGGTTATTATTGATGTGTTCCGTGCCTTTTCCACGGCATGTTATGCTTTTGATGCCGGAGTTCAAAAGATTATTCCTGTGGGGAATATAGAAGAAGCCTACCGTTTAAAACAGGGGCACCCTGAATTTGTATTGGCAGGAGAGCGCAACGAGATGAGACCCCATGGTTTTGATTTTGGAAACTCTCCCACCCATCTGGTTAAGGCAAACTTAGAGGGAAAAACCATGGTGCATACTACCAGTTCAGGAACGCAGGGGATTGTGGCTGCCAGCCATGTTTCTGAAATCATCACGGGAAGCTTTGTCAATGCCGGGGCCATTGTTCGTTATATCCGTGCCCGAAATCCTGAGATGGTTTCACTGGTTTGCATGGGTTATGCCTGTGAATTTGCCACAGATGAGGACACCCTTTGTGCGGAATACATCCGGAATGAACTCAAAGGAGTGGAAAGCGATTTTGAACAAATGAAGCGGATTATCCGAAAAGGATCCGGCCGGCGTTTTTTTGAACAAGAAAAGCAGGACTGGGCTCCTGAAAGCGATTTCGACATGTGTTTAGAATTGAATCTTTTTGATTTTGTGTTAAAAGTGAAAACCCAAAACGGGAACCGTTACCTTGAAAAAATAGCCGAAGAAGTATGAAAACCTATAATTTTGATGAAATCATTCCGAGGGAAGGGACGCATTGCATGAAGTATGATGCACGCGAATGGATTTTTAAAACGGATGATGTCTTGCCCTTATGGGTTGCAGATATGGATTTCCGTACTCCCGATTTTATTGTGGATGCCATTAAAAACCGGGCTGATCATGAAATTTTCGGATATTCGTTTAAACCCGATTCCTATTTTCAGTCTATTACCGGCTGGATGAAACGCCGCCACAACTGGGAAATACAGAAGGAATGGATTTCCTTCAGCCCCGGTGTGGTTGCCGGATTGGCGCTTGCGGTGGAAACCTTCTCCAACCCTGGTGACGGGGTAATTGTTCAACCGCCGGTCTATTTTCCTTTTTTCGAGGTGGTAAGGGGAACCCGCCGCAAACTTGTTGAAAATCCTCTTAAACTTACGGGGGGAAGGTATACGTTTGACCTGGAAGATTTAAAATCCAAAATCGATGAAAATACCCGGTTGCTGTTGTTGTGCAATCCGCAAAATCCGGGGGGAATGGTTTGGTCAAAGGAAGAGCTTCGCGGTCTTTCCCGGATATGCCAGGAGTATGATATCATGGTTATTTCCGATGAAATTCACTCTGACCTCGTTTTTAAAGGGAATTGTCATATCCCATTTCCCACGGTTTCTGAATATGCTGCCGGTAATTCGGTGGTATTTATGGCTCCCAGCAAAACATTTAATGTGGCAGGCCTCTCTTCTTCCGCAGCGGTTATTCCCAACAAAACCCATTTTGCGCGATATGAGCGGGCTTTACATGTCGGGCATTTTGGAATGGGGAATATTTTTGGTACGGTAGCTCTCGAAGCAGCATATTCTCATGGAGACCAGTGGCTGAATCAAATGATGGAATACCTTTGGGAAAATTACCTTTATCTGGAAAGTTATTTGAAGCAGCACCTTCCAAAAGTAAAAGTGA
>CAYTDH010000172.1:0-8821 GCA_964436325.1 uncultured Tangfeifania sp. | reverse complement strand
TTAAAAAGAAGTCACCAGCCGAAAAGCTGAATAAAAAATATGAGAAACTCATGAAAGAGGGTTACGAGTTATCAACCATCAACAGAAAAGCCAGCGATGAAAAATATGCGGAGGCCGAGCGCATCCTCCAAGAGATGGATAAACTTCCGGAGTGATGGATTTGACCTGCCTGTAGCTTTAAATAAAAAGGCACGAGCGTGTCAACATTGGTGTAAGTCTAAAATACCCGAAAAAATTTTATAATTTTGAGATTTTATACAAAAGAAAAATTAGTTTAAGAAAATGTATAAAGTTCAAAAAAATTATATTACCAAAAACAAAAAAGTGTTTGACCTTATAAGCGATAACTATTCATTGCTGCTCTGTTTACAACACTTTAACATTGATTTTTCTGTTGACAACAAAACGGTAGAAGAATTATGTAACGAGAATAAAATCAATTTAAATGCGTTTATCGTTATTGCCAATCTATACAACGGATTCTTCCCTATAAAAGAAGACCTTAACAAATTAGATGATATCAGTCCGATTTTAGAATTTCTTAAAAACAGCCATTCCTTTTACCTGGATGATAAATATCCTGAACTTAAATATTACCTAAATAAACTCAATAAAAACAACAGCATAAAAGATTTTCATCTCATCGAAAAATTTTTGAATGATTATTTTGAGGAGGTGCTTGATCATCTTAAATACGAAGATGAAATTGCTTTTCCCTATTTTAACAGTTTAATAAAAAAAGAAAAACAAGCGGTTAATAAAGCCTTTTCAGCAAAAGAATACCAAAACCATCATACCGACATTGAGACCAAGCTCACCGATTTAAAGAATTTATTTTTAAAGCATTTAATAATTAAAGGTGACTTAAATACCAAACGAAAATTTTTGAATACTTTATTTGGATTGGAATTTGACCTGAAAATTCATTCTGTGATTGAAGAAAAGGTTTTAATCCCGCTGATGGAAAAGATCGAGGTCCAATTTAATGGATAAGTGCAGGAAAAATATTGTTGTTTTGGAACCCTCGAAAATTGTTTATGAGGGATTGTATGCTTCCATTTCAAAATCAGAGTACGATTATTCATTTTACCATGTTTGGGATTTACAGGAGATCGAAATATTGCTGAGAAAGAGAGAAATCTCAGTTGTTTTAATAAATCCGGTTTTAGTACAAAACCGCACAAATGAATTCCTGAAAATAAAAAAACAATATAAAAAAATATACTGGATTGGAATTGTTTATTCTTTTCTTGATAAATCCATCCTAAAGCTTTTTGACAGTACTTTTCAGTTAACCGAAGACATCAGGATTATTATTCGTAAGATCAATAAAATCTGTTCCGGAAAACCGGCAGGCAATTCTAAAAACGAAGATTTATCCAGCCGGGAAACAGCAGTTTTGAGGTGGCTGGCAAAAGGTTTGTCAAACAAACAAATAGCAGATGAACTAAACATTAGCATTCACACTGTAAATACCCATCGGAAGAACATTATGGATAAAACGGGCATCCGAAGTTTGGCCGGACTGACCATCTATGCCGTTTCTAAAGATATTGTCAGTTTGGAATAACATTCGCTTTTCCCCGAACTTTTTTTGCAAAACCCTAAGAATCACCCTTCCATGGTTTACTTCAGGTGATGTAATATCTATTGCAAAAAAACTCCTTGGAGAGATGGTAGCACAGCGGGTGAGAATGCACAACGTTACTGATAAAAGTCAACTCAGTTATAACGATAACGGAACAAAGCGAATTGCATTCAGCATTCCGTAAGACCCTTGAAAGATTTATTTATACCATAAAAGGAAACAAACATCATTGCCGGGAAAGAAATCCCCATTTTCTGGTTAGCATGCAAAGAGAGAACAGGTCACAAATCCATTGAATATCCTCCGGGATTTCATCAGGCTTAAAACATTGGAATGGCATCATCCCCTTATCTGGTGATTCCAACCCTGATAACTCATTACTTTTAGCGATTGCCTGTTTATCTTTTTTTCCGTTTCTTTGAATGTTTTAATATTTTGAACCAATGTCAACATTGAATGAATTTCCTTTAGGTAAAAAAGCCATCATAAAAGAAATATCCGGAGGTTACGGACTGGAGAAAAAATTGGATGCCATGGGCCTGCAAATCGGGAAAGAAATAGAAAAAACAAGTCGCCAATGGGGTCGCGGACCAGTAACCATACGGTTTGGCAACACCGAAATAGCTGTTGGACATGGTATGGCCGAAAAAATTCTAATCGAAGAAAAAAAGCCATGAAAATCCTTCTTGTAGGAAATCCGAACGTAGGGAAAAGTGTTGTTTTCAGCAGGCTTACCGGGATGGATGTTATTTCTTCCAATTATCCCGGCACTACCGTGGATTATGCCCGTGGCCACCTGAAAAAAGAAGGCAAATTCCACGATGTGATTGATGTGCCGGGCATGTATTCGCTCAACCCGGAAAATAAAACTGAGGAAGTAGCCCTGAAAATGATTCGGGTAGAGGGCGATGTATTCATCAACGTGCTCGATGCCACCAACCTCGAACGCAGCCTGAACCTTACCTTGCAGCTTATCCAATTGAAAAAGCCCATGCTTATGGCCGTCAATATGATGGATGATGCCGCGCGAAAAGGAATTACCATCGACTGCGAAAAAATGCAAACCCTGCTGGGCGTGCCATGCCTGCCTACTTCTGCCATTAACGGCAAAGGCATTAAATCACTTACCGATAAAATTCACGAAGCTGCCGTATCTGATTATCAATCGGATGATGAAAACCGCTGGAACGAAGTGGGCAAAATCATTGATCGCGTACAACAGTTAGCACAAACAAAACGTACAACCCTGGAAAAGCTAAAAGAGGCAACGATAAGACCCTTAACGGGTTTTCCTTTACTCATTGCCGTATTGCTTGGTGCATTCTCCCTGATCAAATTCCTGGGCGGGGCCCTGAAAAAACTGGTTTTTAAACCGTTGTTTGATGATCTCTGGACGCCTGTCATGCTCCGGCTCAGTGAATGGATTGGCGACAACCAACTGCTGCACGATTTGCTCATTGGTGAACTTATAAGGGGGCATATTCATTACGGGCAATCTTTCGGGCTGCTCACCACCGGGCTTTTTGTACCCATCGGCATTGTACTGCCCTATGTCATCATTTTTTTTATTCTGCTGGCCATCCTGGAAGACACAGGCTATATGCCACGCATGGCCGTGATGATGGACCGGCTGATGCATAAGGCCGGGTTGCACGGACTATCTGTTATCCCTTTAATGCTCGGCCTGGGTTGCAATGTGCCCGGGGCCATGGCAACACGCATCCTCGAAGATAAAAAACAAAAATTTATTGCCATGACCCTGATGGCCATTACCATTCCCTGCATGTCGCTGCAAGCCATGTTGTTTGGGATACTTGGACCGTACGGGATAAAAGGACTAGGAATCGTTTTTGGCATGCTCCTTATCACCTTTTTTGTGCTTGGGTTCTTTTTACGCAAAAGTATAAAAGGCACATCACCTGAAATTTTTATTGAAATTCCCCCCTACCGGCTGCCCTATTTCAGAGGATTACTAAAAAAAATATGGATGCGGTTAAAATGGTTCCTGAAAGAGGCGGTACCCTTTGTGCTGATCGGTATTTTAATTGCCAACCTGCTTTATATCTCGGGGGCAATGGAATTCATCGGCCGGGTCAGTGCCCCGGTTCTGAACAATCTGTTCGGATTGCCCAACGAGGCCGCTTCTGCCCTGATAATGGGCTTTCTCCGGAAAGACCTGGCCATGGGCATGCTTTTGCCACTGGACCTTACCTTTCAGCAACTCGTGGTGGCATCGGTGGTCCTTTCCATGTACTTTCCCTGCGTGGCCACCTTCGCTGTAATGATAAAAGAAATGGGCTGGAAAGATATGCTGAAATCGACAGGAATCATGCTGGTTACAGCTCTTGTTGCCGGAACGGTTGTGAATTTGCTTTTTAAACTTTTTTAATAAAATGAAAAAAATCGTTTTTATTGTCTTTGTGTTGTTTCTTTTTGTAAAAGTAAACGCTCAAATTCAAATAACCGGTAAAGTAACCGATAGGCATCAGAAACCCTTGCCCGGGGCATCCGTGTTTTTACCTGAATTGAACAAAGGAACAATAACAAATCAGGCAGGAGAATATGTGATTCACAATATTCCAGCCGGGAAAATAAAAATTCAGTTTTCCTTTATGGGATACAATACCGAAATGAAGACCATTGAGATTTCAGAACCGGCTGTTAACATTAATGCCTCCCTTTCGGTTGCAGTGATTGCAACACAGGAAGTGGTGGTAACAGGAGGCTACGTGACCTCACAACATGAAAATGCCGTAAAAATTGATGTATTGAAAAGCAGGGATATTGCTTTGTCCGGTACGCCCAATTTTATGGAATCATTAACCCGGGTTCCTGGTGTCGATATGATCGCCAAAGGGCCAGGCGTTTCAAAGCCGGTAATCCGCGGACTATCCATGAATGATGTGTTGGTTATGAATAATGGGGTACGGATTGAAAATTATCAGTTCAGTGAAAACCACCCGTTAGGCATAGATGACAATGATGTGGAACGGGTGGAAATTATTAAAGGACCTGCCTCTTTGCTTTATGGTTCGGATGCCATAGGGGGAGTAATCAATTTCATCAAAGAGAAACCCGCTCCGGTAGGGAAAATTCTTGGGGACTACCGTTTAAAATTGCACTCCAATACCCTTGGCATGAACAATAGTATCGGGATAAAAGGTACTTCGGAAAATATTTTTGGGGGTTTGCGTTTTGGACATAAAACACATGCCGACTACCTGCAAGGCGGAGGCGAATATGTACCCAATACAAGGTTCAACGAAATGACGGTCAATGCCAATACAGGCTATACCGGTAAAGTGGGCATCTTTAAATTATTTTATGATTACTTTAAACAAGACCTGGGCATGAGTTTACCCGTAGTCAAACCGTTAATCACCGAAAAAGGACATAAAAATGAAATATGGTTTCAGGATTTGGAAACTCAAATGATTTCTTCTCAAAACAGCCTGTATCCGGGCAAATTCAAATGGGATATTAACGCTGCTTACCAAAACGCCCTGAGAAAACTGCAGACAACCATTGACGTTCCTTTTGTTGAAATGCAATTGAATACCATTACCTATGAATCGAAGTTGTATTTCCCCACAAACGAAAAATCGGAATATATTATTGGTTTACAGGGAATGGCACAAAATAACCGGAACCTGAACAACCGGGCATCTCAATTTTTACCTGATGCCAATACGAATAACCTGGGATTTCTGGGACTGGCAAAATATACCCTGTTTCAAGAATTAAAATTACAGGGTGGCTTGAGATACGATATATATTCCACCGAAACATTTTCTTTGGGAACGGAAGGAACAAGCGGTTATCAGGCTCCGTTAAAGAAAGATTTTTCAAACCTGAACGGTTCCCTGGGCGCTACTTTCCGTCCGGCTGAAAAAATCATGCTCCGGGCCAATTTCGCAAAAGCCTACCGGGTCCCCAATTTATCGGAATTAACCTCCAATGGAATGCACGGGAACAGATACGAGATGGGGAATGCCGGTTTATCCCCTCAAAATTCGTTTGAGACAGATGTCAGCATGCATTACCATGGTGAATTCCTCTCGTTTGACCTGGCAGGATTTTATAATCAAATCAACAACTATATTTTTATTTCACCCACGACAGATACAACGGCAACGGGTACAGGTATTTATCGTTTTTCACAGACCAATGCAGTGCTTTACGGTGGAGAAGCAGGCATTCACTTTCATCCTGCATCTTTGCCCTGGTTGCATATCGAAGGAACTTATTCTTCAGTAACCGGGAAACAGGAAAGCGGTGATTTTTTGCCCTTTATTCCGGCGAATAAGTGGCGTTATGAAATCCGTGCAGAAAGAAAAAAGTTAGGTTTTCTAAAGAAACCCCACATAAAACTTTCTGCGCTGACCGCATTTGCCCAGGAAAACCCGTCTCCTTTTGAGACGCCGACGAATGGATATACATTGGTCAATCTTAGTGGTTATTCAGAAATTGTGGTTGCCAAACAAACCTGGAAGTTAAGTCTTTCGGTTAACAACCTGTTCGATACGCAATATTACGACCATCTTTCTACGCTAAAACCGTTGAATTATTACAATCAGGGAAGAAATATTTGTTTGTCGGTACATATTCCATTTGAGATGAACTGAATGCATATACCTGCGATTTCGGAAAGGCGCATGAATTCCGGGAAATAAAACATTTTAATCGCGAGGTTGACATTTGTGCAAAGATATGGATTAAACTTAGGATATATTATCTATAAAATTGATGCACGTTTTAATATCTCTGCGATTTTCTGATCGTTTTCGCCCATTTCCTTAAGTATAGCTTTAATTTTTCCAATTTCAATTTTTTGTTTATCCTGATTTTCCCTTAGAGGATTCATTGCTGTACGGCGATCCCAGATAATAAATCCAAGTATAAAGATCATAAGCGCAGTTAAAATCCCCATCATCCAGAAAAGGTAATCTATTCGTGAATGAACAGCCTCAAATTTAATATCCATTTTAGTCTCCAGAGCTTCCATTTTAGCTTCCAGAGCTTCCATTTTAGCCTCTAACACTTCCGTTTTCGCTTCTACCCTGATAATTCTGTCACGGTCATCCAGTGTATAGGGAACTTCGACTTCTTTCTGGGCTAAAGCGGACAATGAGGCGAATATTGATATTAATAAAATTAACTGTTTCATACGTAAATAATTTCTATAAAATGAGCCTTTAAAGCCCATATTTTGTTTAAAATCAATAACTTTTAAAATAAAAAACAAAAGAAAAGAGAGCACTTGTCGGTGAGGCAAATGCACGGTTATTGGAGGTAGCGATAAAAACAGCTAAGAGTTATAAAATTTCATACGCGTGCTCATGGCACTTTCTTGGGTACTTAGCTGTTGAGGTCAGTTTCATACGCGGCTTCGATGTTATTCGCAAACAACGGGTGCCAGAAAAAATCGACCTTCGTTTGGGGACTTGTTGTTATCCTGCCTTTTCTACAGGTGGCAGTTCTTTTAATTCAACAGTATAGCCTAATTTGCCCAGTTCGCTTTTCAGGTAGGCTTTACGTTTGGCTTCTGTTCTGGTGATTAAATATTCTGCCCCCAGTTCCTTGTAGTCAGAATTATTTTTCAAGATATGATAAACTGACTTCAGGATTGAATGTCCTACTGCAATTAAAGCTCTTTTTTTGCCTCTTCGTGCTGCCAGTTTGTGGTACCTTGCATGATAAAACGTGTTTTTTGTTCTTGTTGCTGCCCATGCGATTTCGGTCAGCACAGCTTTAACTTGCTTGTTTCCCCGGGTTGTCCGTCCGCTTTTTTTTTACCGGCGCTCTCGTTGTTTCCCGGAGACATGCCGGCCCATGAGGCTAAATGTTTCTCTGTTGGAAAAACACCCATGTCCAAACCGATTTCGGCTACAAGTTCTTCAACGCTTTTGGAATTAATGCCCGGAACTTTTTTGAGCAGTTCCAGCGCATTTTCGTAAGGCGACAAAACTTGTTTTATCCGTTGGTTCAGGCTTTCAATGGTTTGCTGTGTACCGGCAATTTCCTGGCGGATAGTTTGAAGCATATACACATGGTGCCCGGTAATAAACCCCTGGCAGGCTTCAAAGATTTCTTCTTTGGTAGCCGCCAGCTTTTTGTGATAAGCTTCATTCACATCCTGCATGGTGATTTCTTCTCCGTCACAGATTTTGTCTATCAACTTTGTGCCTACCACCCCGCTTGTCGAACTCAACACACTCGATAACTTGATGTTGGCATCCTCCAAAATCCGGATTATCCGGTTCTTGCTTGAGGCATTGCTTTGTACCAATTTTGTCCGGTAACGTGTTAAATCGCGTAATTCCCGCTGCTCTTTTGCCGGAATATAACTCGGTTTGAGAAGCCCGGCAAGCAACAACTTACATAGCCATGCGCTGTCCTTTTTGTCGGTCTTATGTCCCGGAACGTATTTCACATGGGCGGCGTTCACAACCCAAACTATTATGCCTGCCGGTTCCAAAATATTGTAAACAGGCTTCCAGAATACGCCCGTGCTCTCCATGGCCACGTGCGTAATTCCATTCTCCAATAACCAATCTCTCAATTCTTTCAAAGAACTCGTGACGGTGTCAAATTCACGGGTCTGTTTTTTTAACCCTTCTCCGTCAATGGTAGCGACTACCACTTTCTTGTGTACATCAAGTCCGCATCCGCGCGATACGACTTGCTTAAAACTTACTTGCGGTGTTTCCATCTTTATCGGCGTTTTAGTTATGTGGCTTATGCCAGAACTAAGTTACGAATACTCAATAAAAACGGTACCGCTCGCATCCCACCCAATTTTCATTCTCGTGGGTGTCAAAAAATTGTCATGTAGGTTTCATTCCGCTTAAATCCCGGCTAAGGTATTCATCGCTGTCCGGAAAAGTCAAGGGCGGCTTTTCCTTTTTAGACAACCATCCATCTGGTAGCCTTATAGCTGGTGATGCCGATCAAGAATTAACCAAAAAAGTTGTTAAAACTGACAAATTACTCAACATGCCTGTTCTCGACCATATAATTCTTACCAGTGAGTCGTATTTGTCGCTTGCAGATGAAGGATTAATGTATAAGCAATTTCACTAATTAATCTTTCTGGTTTTCTCCTGTAATTCTATGTTTTCGGAATTCAATTTTTGCTGTAGTTGGGACATATCATCACTTATTTTCTTCTCAACAACTTTCGCATAAATTTGAGTTGTTCTCAAATCAGAGTGGCCCAACATTTTGCTGACC
>CAYTDH010000171.1:0-8831 GCA_964436325.1 uncultured Tangfeifania sp. | reverse complement strand
GGCTGCTTACAATGCGGTAATTCCCTATGGTGTTGGTATGGATATTGGCTGCCGGATGTGCCTTTCGGTTTTTCCTTCTTCCCTTAAAAAAATTGAGGGGGAGCGTGACCGGATAAAAAATGCAATGATGAGCCACACCCGGTTCGGCCTGGCGGAATTTAAAGACGAAGGCACCCATGAAATTCTGGAGCGGAAGGAGTTCCGGGAGATTTCCTTTTTAAAATCGGTGTATAAGAAGTTTTCATTGCAGTTGGGAACTTCCGGACATGGAAATCATTTTGTCGATGCCGGGTTTGTTGATATTCCTGTTCAATCACCGCTCATTGAAGTTCCTCCGGGCCGTTATTTTGCCATTTTAAGTCATTCGGGGTCCCGGAATTTTGGTGCTGAAGTATGCAAACATTACACCCGCATTGCCCGCGAAAAGCTGGGACTTTCCGGAGAAGCGGGGAAGCTTGCCTGGCTTGATCTGGATTCGGAAGAGGGACAGGAATACTGGTCGGCGATGCAACTTGCGGGGGATTATTCGCATGTCAATCACCGGATTATTCACCGGCGGCTGGCCAAAGCTTTGGGTGAAAAACCATTGGTCATTATAGAAAATCATCACAATTTTGCCTGGAAAGAACAACTCTCCACAGGCGAAGTGCTGATTATTCACCGGAAGGGAGCTACTCCTGCCGGAATTGGAGATTTGGGTGTTATTCCGGGGACCATGGCTTCGCCTGCCTTTATTGTGGCGGGTAAAGGGAATCCTGATTCATTAAATTCTGCTGCCCATGGAGCCGGAAGGCTCATGTCACGGAACCAGGCAAAAAAAATGTTTTCCGGAAACCAATTAAAAAAATACCTTCAGGAACAGGGAGTTGAGCTTTTGGGAGGTGGAGCAGACGAAGCTCCCATGGCCTATAAAGACATTCATGAAGTGATGAAATCACAGGATGAATTGGTGGAAGTGTTGGGTATGTTTTATCCCCGGATTGTGAGGATGGAGTAAACCATTCTGTTTCAAGGAGTGATCCGTTTCTTTTTCTCA
The DNA here is from genome assembly GCA_964436325.1 of uncultured Tangfeifania sp. Classification (GTDB taxonomy): domain Bacteria; phylum Bacteroidota; class Bacteroidia; order Bacteroidales; family Prolixibacteraceae; genus Tangfeifania. Next base: position 7,795 of record CAYTDH010000171.1, on the reverse strand, counting down.
ACTTCTGATTTCCGGTGTCCGGAGTTCAGAAATCAAAATTCCCGTTTATTGTTCCACCCCAGCAATAAGGAAACAAAAAAGTTCCGGGGATTTCCGGGGTAGTAATACCGTGGCAGGTTTCCGCCAAAAGAGGGAGCATTTACCGCAAGCATGGAAGCATAATGGACATCAAAAACGTTTTGAATTCCTGCTTTTATTTCGAGGCTCATTTTTTGAATGTTTTTTTGAAAACCGGCTTCCAGATTGGTGAGTCCGTAAGGATCGGTGAAACCGGTATTGGCATCGTTTACAGGCATTTCACCCGTGTGGCGGTACCAGGCCCGGCCGCTAAGGTTTCCCGGAAGCCCGAAGTCCATACCCAGCAGCCATGTGTTTTGGGTTGTTCCTGGCAATAAATTACCGGAATAATCGATGCCGTCGTCAGTGAACTCCCGAAAGTGATAATTGGCAAGGGTGGTATTACCGTATACATTTAGTGTGGGATTGGTTGCAGGCTCCAGAACAGACCAGCGAAAATCCATTTCCAATCCCGGATGAAGCGATTTTCCGGCATTCACGCCAATGTAGGCATCTTCTCCGGTACGCCGGGCTACCAGCAGGTTTTTGATGGTTATGCGGTAATAACTGAGTGATGCTTTCAGGCGGTCTCCCAACAATGCACGCAACCCTGCTTCGGCATTCCAGCCGCTTTCAGGTTTGATGTCAGCATTGATTTCACCCTCGGGCAGCAATGTTTCTTCAAAGGTGGGAGTAGAAAATCCATGGCTGATATTGCCGAAGAGGGACAGACCGGGAGTTAAAATGTAGTTAAACCCCAGCCTTGGCGAAATCATAGGTTGGTAAGAATGCTTCCCTGATTTATCACCATTGGCGGTGAAGCGATCATTATAATCGAAGCGCGTCAGGTTTCCGTTTATTCCTGAAGAGAGATACAGCCTGTTGTTAAAATTCGATTCGGCCTGGAAAAAGAGGTTTTCATACGATCTTTTTTCCTTGTTATCGGAAAGCAGTTGTCCTGTATTTTCGTTCGACAGGGTAGACCAGTTGTACTTTTCACGGAAGAATTCCAGGCCTGAGGAGAAGGTGATTTCTGCAATCCCTGACCGGATTGTTTTTTGGATATATCCCCGCCAGCCGATATAGTCCGAAGCTTCTTCAAGCTTGTTGAAAGGCCTTAATTCGTCGGCATTCCGCAGGCTTCCAAAAGTGGCAAGTGAGATTTTGTGCTGCCTGTTCGTGTAGATATTGAAAGATATTCCTGCCTGTCCGGTAAAATAATCTTCGTAACCGTTGATTTCATTCCAGTTGGATGCTGCTGTTTCCGGATTTTCCAGGAACGTAGGTTCATTGAGTGAACTGGGGATATAAGCTTTCATGTTGGTGGCTTTCAGCAAGACCTGAAGGTTGGTGTTTTCAGAAAAACTGTACTGTCCGTGCATCAGAAAGTTGGCCCTGTTGGTATTGTTGTTTTCCCGGAATCCTTCGCTTTTTAAATAAGACCCCAGGGTGTAAATGTTAAGTTTTTCGTGGCTTATTCCTGCGGTGAGGCTGTTTTTAATTGTAGCAAAAGAGGCCAGGGTGGATTTGTTCCGGACAAAGTCCTGTACAACATTTTTTGGGTGAAAAAGGATGACCCCTCCCAGACCCGCCCCAAAAAGGCTGGAGGAGGGACCTTTAATAATTTCAATCCTGCTGATTGAGGTATTTTCCAAATCTTCAAGGGTTGTTTCCCCGTCACCGCTGGTCAGGGGAATTTCACCAAAGTAAGCTTTAATTTTGTTGGTTGAATAGGGGGTACGGGAACCGATTCCCCGGATGGTCAGCCGGTTGGTGTTGAGTGTGCCGTGATGCATTAACACTCCGGGTACCTGGTTGAGTGCTTCAACAGGAGTCAGGGCACTGCCGGATTCCAACAGCGAGGGCGTTATCAGATTCACCGGGGCAGGAGTGTTAAAAAGATTATAGGGCGTACGGAAAGCCGTAACCGTTACTTCTTCGATTTTTCCTTCCATGAAGGTTGTGTCCTGCTGATGGCTGCGGGTGGAATCAGGGAGAATAAATTTACCGGCTTTTAATCCTGAAAAAAACAACAAAAGAAGGGGGAATAGTATCCATTTAAAGGAAATTTTTTTTGGCAATTTCAGACCTGGTATAATAAGATAAGGTTTCATATGTTTCTGTTTCTTTTAACGATAGTACTGGTCAAAAGTAACAGAAAGCATGACAAAAATGTTTTTATTTTCGATAGTCATTCTCTTTTGCAAAAAAAATGGTTTCTGGCCCATTCCGGAAAATAAAATTGGCCAATCAGGTGTCATATTGATGAAATAATTCTATTTTCGTTTTTTTGAAAAAAAAGGATTGAATGGAAAATTTATTTTGTCTGATTATGGCCGGGGGTTCGGGTACCCGTTTTTGGCCGCGCAGCAGGGCCGCCAAACCCAAACAATACTTGAATATCGTAGGGGATGAATCATTGCTCCAGTCAACAATAAAAAGGTTTTCTACGTTTACCGATCCCCAAAACATTTACATTGTTTCCAGTAAGAGCCAGGCTGAAGTTCTGGAGGCTCAAACGCCGGAATTGCCTGCACAGAATCTGATTTATGAGCCGGTGGGCAAAAATACTCTTCCCTGTATTGGCTTAACCGCCATGTTTGCAGAGAAAGAGGACCCCGGGGGAATCATGGTTGTCTCTCCTTCTGATCATTTGGTGGAAGACAATGATTTATTCCGCGATACCGTTTTGGCAGCTTCCAAAATCGCGGACGAAAGGGATGGGATTGTGACCATTGGCATTACGCCCTCCTATCCGGCAACGGGGTACGGATATGTAAAAACTGCAGAAAATATCACAGCGGGTGAAAAGATAAGTCAATACAAAGTGGAACGGTTTGTGGAGAAACCCGACCGCGAAACTGCTGAAAAATATCTGGATGAAGGTCGCTTTTTCTGGAACAGCGGTTTATTTGTTTTTAAGGTTCGGGTTTTTCTCGAAGCGGTGGAGCAATTCGCACCCGCTTTGTACAAGGATTTGCGAAAGATACAGCAAGATATGGGCAATCCCTCATTTCCACAGACCCTGGATTCCGTTTACAGAGCTGTTGAAAACATTTCTGTGGATTATGGCATTATGGAACATGCCCAAAATATTTACCTTGTGGAGGGAAATTTTGGTTGGAACGACCTCGGAAGTTGGGAATCGGTATATGAAGTGGAGGAGAAGGATAAAAACGGGAATGCTGGTCAGGGCGAGGTTTACCTTCACGATACCCGCAACTCTTATGTATATGTACAAAACGAGATGGTGGCCCTTATCGGTCTGGATGATGTGGTGGTTGTGAGGGATGGCAATGCAACGCTTGTTTGTAAAAGGGAAAATGCCCAGGATGTGAAAAAAATTGTTGAACGGCTGAAATCTGAAAACCGGCGCGAATTCCTTTGATGTTAATCAATTATATGTTGCCTTGAAAGAAGTGGATAAATGATATTAATTTTTGCAATTGAATTTCATAAATAAATAAACAAAAAGATATTTGGTGAAGCTGAAGATGAAGACGGCTCATCTGAATTTTAATTTTTTCGGTGCTAAAATCAAAAAACATGAAACATTCAAATAAACCAGTTGTTCCCAGGAAGGTTGTAGTGCCTTTCATATTAATTACCAGTCTTTTTGCTCTTTGGGGGTTTGCCAACGACATAACCAACCCCATGGTAGCTGCTTTTCAGACAGTAATGGAAACCTCCAACGCCAAGGCTGCGCTGGTTCAGTTTGCCTTTTACGGGGGGTATGCCACCATGGCTATTCCTGCTGCTCTTTTTGTGAAGCGTTATTCGTACAAGAAGGGAATACTCGTTGGACTGGCATTATATTCGGTAGGGGCTTTATTGTTTTTTCCAGCTGCCCAGTATGAGATTTTCGGGTTTTTTCTGGTTTCCCTTTACATTCTTACTTTTGGTCTCGCTTTTCTTGAAACGACAGCCAACCCGTATATCCTTTCGATGGGACCTCCTGAAACAGCAACCCGCAGGTTAAATCTTGCCCAGTCATTCAACCCGATGGGGTCTTTGCTGGGGATGTTTGTGGCATCCAATTTCATTCTTTCCGCTTTGGAGTCGGATAAGCGTAATGCTGCCGGAGACTTAATTTTTCCTACGCTTAATGAAGCCCAAAAGGCCGCCATTCGCACCCATGATCTGGCTGTAATCCGCGATCCTTATATCATTCTGGGGTTTGTGGTTATTGCCATGTTTATCATTATCGCCCTTTCAAAAATGCCCAAAAGGGAGCATGCTGATCACTCCATCCGGGCTGTCGATTCTTTCAAGCGGTTAATCAGGAATGTGAGTTACCGTGAAGGCGTTATTGCCCAGGTTTTTTATGTGGGGGCTCAGATTATGTGCTGGACTTTTATTATCCACTACGCCGATAATCTTGGTATTCCCAAGGCCGCTGCACAAAATTACAATATTGTTGCGATGGTTATTTTTCTTTCCAGTCGTTTTATTAGCACCATGCTTATGAAATACCTGAATTCGAGGGCTTTATTAACGTTTTTCGCTATTGGAGGCATGCTAACAACCACCGGAGTTATTTTGATTCAGGGAATGCCCGGACTTTACCTGTTGGTGGCCACCTCTGCTTTCATGTCCCTTATGTTTCCGACGATTTACGGCATTGCACTCGAAGGTTTGGGCGATGACTCCACTCTCGGTGCCGCAGGACTGGTTATGGCTATTGTCGGTGGTGCTCTGATGCCTCCCCTGCAAGGAGCGATTATCGATTTGGGCAGGGTGGGTTGGTTACCCGCTGTGAATTTTTCTTTTATCCTTCCTTTTGTTAGCTTTGTCGTAATAGCCATTTATGGGTATCGAACATGGAAAGTTCATCCAGGAATGAAATTTTAAAATTAAGTTATTTATGAGGTACATAACAATTAAGGAGTCGGATAATGCCAATGATTTAAAGATTCTGAAGGATAAATTGAATGCTGAAGGAATCGATTGCCGGTTAAAAACTGGAATACCCGATCAGGTAACAAACGTTGTTCCCAAGCCATTGGAAGAGCTGCAGGTTGCAGAACCCGATTTTGAAAAAGCAACCCAAATTTTGCGGGATAAACCATAATCAGGATGGGGTGTTCCTTCTCTTACTTGTGTTGTGTCATTCGCCAAATGTAGCAAGCTGTCATTTATTCATTATGCCCAAAAATTTTGGGTTGGGACTGCCAATGATATATTTTTATTAATGCCTCATAATGAACGTAATAACAAAATCGAATACTGCTGTAATTTCGACGACGCAGGAGGAGAAATCTGTTGAAATTTGGAGAGATTCCTCGTCGCTACGCTTCCCTGCCAATGACAGATTTTTATTTCTCCTCTCATTGGAAGTAAATAACGGACACTTCCCCTTTTGTGCAACCTTTGTGAATCCTTCGGTCTCTTTGTGGTTAAAATATGGTTATTCAGCATGTGGCTAAGGCCGGTTTTCTCTGGCTTTCAGTTCTGTTGGATAAATCCAACGGCAATAATCACCTTGAATCAACTGCCTTTTTTTGCTGGCTGCAAATGACAGGGAAAAATAAGATATGTCATTCTCTCACTATGCCCAAAAAAAATTTGGGTGGGAACACTGAATGATATCTCAAGGTTGACTCGACAATAGTGCTTTTTTTTGTATTTTGGATAGTAAAACTAAAGAACCATTCAATGAAATTTGTAACAATAAAAGAATCGCATTACCAGTCGGAGCTTGTGGTGTTAAAAAGCCGGTTGGAATCCGAAGGGATAGAGTGCCGTCTGAAGAATGAACTTACGACTCAGATTCTCAATCACATTCCTTCCTTTTTGGTTGAGCTGCAGGTTCCGGAACATCATCTGGAACGTGCCGGAGAGATAATGCATGAAATGGGGGAAACGGCTTCGGGAAGCTCCCGGATAAGTTGTCCCAGGTGCGGGTCAGAAGAAGTGAAACTGGTTATTCCTTTTAAAAACCAGCTCCGGTTATTCCCCCGGTTAATTGGTAAAGCCTTACTTTTTATGCCTGTTCCTATGGATGAAATTCTGAAAAAGGGGAAATTAAAGTGCCGGAATTGTGGTAAAATTTTTGATGCATAATCTTTTGATGACATCCCATTGGAAAACAACCGGAAAATAATTCATATTGATATGGATGCTTTTTATGCATCGGTTGAGCAGCGAGATAATCCTGATTTGAAAGGAAAACCTGTTGCAGTGGGAGGTTCAAAAGAGAGGGGAGTGGTTGCTGCCGCCAGTTATGAAGCCCGGCGCTTTGGGGTACGCTCGGCCATGTCTTCAAGGGTGGCAAAAACAAAATGCCATGAACTGATTTTTGTAAAACCCCGCTTTACGAGGTATAAAGAAGTATCCAATCAGATTAGGGAAATTTTTTTTGAGTATACCGATTTGGTAGAACCGTTGTCTCTTGATGAAGCCTATCTGGATGTGACCTATGTAAAAAAAGGAAAACCTTCAGCAACCCTTATTGCCAAAGAGATTAAACAGCGTATTTGGGAAGAGACTCATCTTACAGCCTCTGCGGGGGTATCCTACAATAAATTTTTGGCAAAAGTGGCTTCTGATGTCAATAAACCCAATGGAATATTTGTTGTCCCTCCCGAAAAAGCCATCGAATTTATTGATGCCCTGGAGATAAGGAGATTTTTTGGAATAGGAAAAGTCACTGCGGCAAAATTGAATAAAATTGGAATATGGTTTGGCCGTGATTTGAAAAAACTGGATCGTTTTGAATTGGTGCGTCTTTTTGGAAAAGCCGGGAATTACTATTACGGCATATGCCGCGGAGAAGATCCGCGTCCTGTTGAGCCTGCCCGGCAACGTAAATCTGTGGGAGCTGAGCAGACCTTTTCCCGGGATTTATACCTGTCACAGGAACTGGAAAAGGAATTGAGCCACATTGCCGGTATTTTGTGGGAGCGGGCAGAGCGGGCTGCGGTGAAGGCCCGGACGTTGACCCTGAAGTTTAAATATGCTGATTTCGAGCAACATACCCGGAGCAAAACCATTAATGGCTTTTTCATGACAAAAAAGGAGTTGATGGAGGAGGGGAAAGCATTGATGAATACCGGAAATTTTGAAAAGGGTATCCGGCTTCTTGGGCTTACCCTATCCAATTTTCAGCATGAAGAGAGGCGTCAGCCGGTACAATTGACCTTTGAATTTTAATTCCCGTTCTTGTTTCGTTTTTATCCTGAAACATTTTTATTGTTTTTAAGCGGACCCTTCCAAAACAATGATTGTGGCCCGTGGTATTCCTTTTTGGTCGTTCAAACTTAAAATCCCGTTGGTCAATTCATTGTTTAATCGTAATTTCGGGCCCGTATATAAATGAGCCCCATGGCCAAATACATGGCAATGAAATTTGCCGGTTTTATTTGAAGCATGGTTGGTCAAAATTTCCTGTTGCAATGAAAAAACTTAAGCGCTATCTGCTAATTCTCCTGGTTGTTCTGGTTGCTGCCTTTTTATTAGGGCCTAAACCAGCAGATCCTGAACTAAACAAGAACCTGCCTTCCCTGCCCGCCAGTATTCGTAACCTGGAAGCTTTTATTGAGGAAAAAGAAGCAGGGTTGAATATCCGCCCTGACAATGAATCGCGTATTTTTTGGGCTTCCGATTCGGTAAAAGAACGGACAGACTATTCGTTGTTATACCTGCATGGATTTTCAGCTTCATGGTTTGAAGGATACCCTGCACATGTTGAGTTTGCCCGGTATTTTGGCTGCAATGCTTATTTCCCCCGACTTGCCTC
>CAYTDH010000170.1:0-8907 GCA_964436325.1 uncultured Tangfeifania sp. | reverse complement strand
TATGAATCCATTGCAGGGCAGATCAATGCCGAATTTAAAAAACCCGACAGCCAGGAAAAATTGTTCCTCAATACCTTTGCAGGAGCCAGCGGCCGACTCGAATTTAACGGGAATGGCAATATCAGGATCCTTGAAGACAAACTGACAACCGGAATATTTGTGCATGCTACCGACCAGTCTCAAAAAAATGATGCCAACAGTGACGGATTCCTTGATGAACCGCTTTCGAACCAGGTACAAATTTTTAATCGTTGGAAGTACAACAACAAAAACGGGCTTATGGTGCAGGGTGGTATTAACGTGCTAACAGAAGAGCGACAGGGTGGACAGACTGCTTTTGACAAGGGCATGCAACCTCTGCCTTCAAATCCTTATGGCATTAACATCGAAACAAACCGCATTGAAGGTTTTTTGAAAACGGGATATGTTTGGCCCAACCAACGGACTGCCATTGCCTGGCTGTCTAATCTCTCACGACACAATACCAGCTCCTTTTATGGTATTCATCCCTACGATGCCGATGAAACCCGTTTTTACGGAAACGCCATTCTGACGCGCGACCTGGACATTGAATCCACCCAATCGTTAAATGCAGGGGTAAGCTTCATTTATGATGACTTTAATGAGAGCCTTTACGATCAATCTATTGAACGAACCGAAAAGGTCCCGGGAATGTTTGCAGAATATACTCTAAAACCCAGCCAAAATCTGACTTATATGGCCGGAATTCGTACTGATTTTCATAATCTGTTCGGTACATTTATTACACCTAGGATGCATTTACGGGTTCAGTTTAGCGAAAACTATACCTTTCGGGCCAGTGCCGGAAAAGGATATCGTTCAGCACAGGTTTTGGCTGAAAACAACTTCCTTTTGGCCAACGCCCGCCCCCTGCAATGGGAGCATGACGTTTTTCAGGAAGAAGCATGGAATTATGGGATTGCGCTGGTGCAAAAGTATAATCTTTGGGACCGCGAACTGCAAATAAATACTGAATTCTTCCGCACCGATTTCATTGAGCAACTGGTTGTGGACCGGGAGACCTCGGCCGATGCCATCATCCTTGCACCCCTCAATGGGGAATCCTATTCAAACAGCATTCAGTTTGACCTGCGTTACCAACCTCTGGAACGGTTCGATCTTCTTCTGGCCTACAGGATGAATGATGTTAAGCAGACCATTGGAGGAGAACTGCTGGAAAAACCATTGACCAGCCGGTATAAAGGGCTGATCAACCTCAATTATTCCACCAACCTTAAAAAATGGATGTTCAACTACACCATCCAATTTAACGGGGGAGGTCGAATCCCGGATTATCCTTCGGAAGGAACAGCGGCTGTGAACCCTACCGGCAGCAAGAAGGAATTTTCTCCTTTTACGGTTATGAATGCTCAGGTAAACAAATATTTCCGTCACTGGAGTATTTATGCAGGAGCCGAAAATTTCACCAACTTCAAACAAGAAAACCCCATAGCCGGAGCAGACAATCCCTATGGACCGCAGTTTGACGCCACAAATATCTGGGGACCGGTTAAAGGCAGAAGAATTTACATGGGACTAAGGTTTAACCTCAATTACGATTAAAAAACGATTTATTCACTTAAAATTAATGTATAATGAAAAAAAAGCAGTTGATTTTAATGGTTATTTTGATTTTGGGCATTGCCAACCAGGCAGATGCACAAAAAAAGGACAACGCAGTTGTTTGCTTTAAAAGTAGTATGGATTGCGGTCAGTGCGAACAAGACCTTCATGAATTCCTGAAATTTGAGAAAGGGGTTAAAGACCTGAAGGTTGATCATGTCTCCAATACCATTTTTGTGGAATACAAAGCCAAAAGAAACAACGAAAAAAAACTGGCAGAAGCGATTGAAAAGAAGGGATATAAGGCAGAAAGAATAAGCCTGGAAGAATATCAACAAATGATGGACCTGCCCATTAAGAAGGGACAGGGGGCTGGTTCTGCCCATGAACATCAATAAAGGTCGGCAATCCACCAAAAAACTGGAATACCCTGTGATTAAACCAACCGGTTTCACAGGGTTTTTTTAGCCCCTTTTTCAACCTTCCTGAAAAAAATAACAAAATTCCAATCTTTCCTGAAAGTTATGAATCCACCCGATTCTGATTATTCATCCCTCCAATTTTTTTATCTGTCACCCAGCGGGTATTTTTGCCAAAAACAGCAGCATGGCAATACGAAAACACGGGAATCATTTTCCTTTCAGTCCCGGAAAAATCCCTTTCTTTTATGGTTGGATTATTCTGGGAGCTGCAACAATGGGCGTTTTAGTAAGTGCTCCCGGTCAAACGATAGGCGTTTCAACCTTTACCGATTATTTGATCGAAGCCATAGGCATCAACCGCAATGAAATCAGTACAGCTTATATGATGGGGACCATTGCCAGTTCGTTTGTTTTAACCTGGGCAGGGAAAAGGTATGATCAATACGGAGCCCGATGGACTGGCATGGCTGCTTCAGTTGCTCTGGCTATCGCCCTCCTTTTCCTGAGTCAGTCCGACCGGATAATTTTCCTTTTTGTCAATGATACCCATTCGCCCCTTTATTCGGGAATCGCGATTGCCACTATGCTTTTTCTTTTTTTTATGCTTCGCTTTTCCGGACAGGGAGTTCTGACCATGGTTTCGCGCAACATGCTCATGAAATGGTTTGCTGCCCGAAGGGGACTGGTAAACGGCATCTCTTCGGTATTTATTGCTGTGGGGTTTTCCATGGCGCCCCTTACATTCGACAGCATTATTCAGGGAACATCCTGGAGAATGGCCTGGCTGCTGATGGCAGGTGCTATTGGCATCGTTTTTACTTTTTTTGTTTTCCTTTTTTTCCGGGATAATCCCGAAGACCTTCAGATGATACCCGACGGAGAGAAGCACGGAAACCGGGAACATGACGTGACCATAAAGCCATTTAAACAATTTACCCTTAAAGAGGCCCGCGGAACATTTACATTTTGGTTGTATGCATTGCCCCTTGCCCTTTTTTCGCTTTACATCACTGCTTTTACCTTTCACCTGGTTTCTATCTTCGAAACGGTGGAAATCGACCGCGAAAAAGCTCTTGCCATCTTTATTCCCGTCTCCTTTCTTTCCGTGGGAATTTCCTTAGTCGGAGGGTATATCAGCGACCGCATACGCCTGAAATATTTGCTCTACTTTATCCTTACCGGCGAGTTTATCGCCCTGTTTTCCCTGGGAAATTTGAATGATGGCTTGTTCTATTACGGCTTCATTTTAGGACACGGAATGTCCAGCGGCTTGTTCAATGTCCTGATGACCGTTACCTGGCCACGTTTCTATGGGAGGAAACATTTGGGAAGCATTACCGGTTTTGTGATGGCGATGATTGTTTTTGCCAGTGCACTGGGACCGGTCATTTTCAGCTTTTCTTATACCACAATGGGAAGTTACAGTTATGCAGCTTTTGGATTTGCTTTTTTCATTGCTGTTTTGCTCCTTCTCGGGCATAAAGGGAATAATCCGCAGGATAAATTCGAAAATGAGCATTCATTTGATTAGTTTTGGCAGAGGAAAGAGAAAAATCGCTTGTTGACGGAAAAATTGACTTCTGCTAAGGATTTTTTTTAATATTTCTTTTAATCTGAATTATTCGGGTTAAATCATTGCATACTTAATGAATAAGAATATGAAACGGAAAAGTTTTTTTTATGGGATGGTAGCGCTCTTTTTCATGGTCGCGTGCCAGCCTCAGAATCAGCCCACAGGAGAATGGCAAACCCTTTTTGACGGAGAGTCGCTCGAAGGCTGGAAAAAATCGAAAGAAAACAGCGAAAGCATCAGCTTAGAAAACGGAGCCATAAAATGTTCTGGTTCACGGGCCCACCTCTTTTATGAGGGGTCATTCAAAAATTTTGAGTTCGAAACTGAAGTAAAAACAGCGAAACATTCCAATTCAGGCATTTTTATTCATACTCAATATCAAAAAGAAGGCTGGCCTGTGAGAGGATATGAAATCCAGGTCAACAATTCTTTCCGGGGTTCTGAAAAAAATCCCGAACGACGCAAAACAGGAAGTATTTTCAATATCCGCAATATTTATTTTCCCCTTGTGGAAGATGGAGAGTGGTTTAAAATGCGGATCAAAGTGGTGGAAAACCACATCGAAGTTTTTGTCAATGACGTGAAAGTTAATGATTATATCGAACCCGAAGACCCCTGGAGAGCCGATACGCGTGAGGGATTGCGCCTCGGCGAAGGCACGTTTGCCCTACAGGCCCATGACCCGGGAAGTACGGTCTGGTACCGGAATATAAGGGTGAAAAGACTCCCCGAAGCCAACCGTACCCCTATGAAAGTCGACAAAGAATGGGATTCATTGGTAACCAAACTTATGCATGCCGGTTTTCCCCTCATCGATTACCACGTTCACCTGAAAGGGGGGCTTACGCTCGATGAAGTCATTGAAAATTCACAGCGGTTAGGCATAAACTACGGGATTGCCCCTAATTGCGGGCTGCATTTCCCCGTAACCAACGATTCTACTTTAATGGCCTATTTAGATGATGTTGAAAAAAGCCCCGCATTTAAAGGAATGCAAGCCGAAGGAAGAGAATGGATAACACTGTTTTCTCCGGAGGCAGTAGCCCAATTCGACTATGTTTTTACCGATGCCATGACATTCACCGATTCCAAAGGGCGACGAAACCGCATTTGGATGCCCGAAGAAGTGTGGGTGGAAGATAAACAACAGTTTATGGAACAGATGGTCCAAAAAATTGAGAGCATTTTCTCTCAGGAGCCTGTTGATATTTACGTAAATCCCACCGTTTTGCCTGCAGAAATAGCAGATGAATATAATGAGCTCTGGACCCGAGAACGCATGGAGCGTGTGGTTAAAGTGCTGGCAGAAAATAACATTGCATTGGAAATAAATGCCCGGTATAAAGTCCCGGGTTCCGAAATGATTAAGATGGCCAAAGAGGCAGGGGTCAAATTTTCATTTGGAACCAACAATACCGGCCGCGATTTGGGGCGCCTGGAGTATTGCCTTGAAATGCTTGAAGAGTGCCGGCTAACACCCAATGATATGTTCGAAATTAAATCCGATCATAAAAAACCGGTAAAGGTGAAGGGCTTTCCGGATAAAATTACCGGATAACGCGTTCACTGGTTTTTTTCTGCACTTTTTATTCGAAAATTCATGCACACCACTTTTCTCGACAGCATAAATATACACCACCAGTGGGAGTCATTTCTCACGCATCAAAGAAAAGAACAAATTAAGCAAATAGAATCGGTAGTGCTTCAGGACGGTATAACCCCTCCTCCGGAAAAGGTACTGCGTTTTCTGAGATTTCCCCTTCGGTCTGCACAAGTAATTATCCTGGGTCAGGACCCCTATCCTCAGCCCGGAGCTGCTACAGGAAGAGCCTTTGAAGTGGGCAACCTGGTTTCATGGAACCAAAAATTTAAAAACAATTCGCTCAAAAACATTCTGCGTGCCCTTTATAAAGCTTATACCGGAAAAATTCTGAAATACAGCGAGCTGAAAGAAAAATTCGATAATGAATTCCCGGTTCTTCCACCCACAAAATTTTTTCAGCACTGGGAGGACCAGGGAGTTCTGCTGCTCAATACTTCATTTACATGCCGGCCGGGGAGTCCGGGAAGTCACCGGAAAAGCTGGGAGGATTTTACGGGTTCACTGCTAAAATTTATTCACCGGGAAAACCCTGATGCAACGTGGTTTTTATGGGGTAACCATGCTCTTGAGGCCTCCCATGGTATCAACATGAAAAATCAAATTTTTACCATGCATCCCATGATGTGCTATGACCTACCTCAAAGAAAAAGTGATTTTTTATTCGGGGAGAAAAACTGTTTTCGACCTTTCACCAGTATTATTGACTGGACAGGTTATGGGTTTCAGAAAAAAATAGCCCCTCAGCCGAAACTGTTTTAACCTGCTAAAGGTAATCTTTCAAAATATCTTTTTTCTCCAGGGCATTTTCAATAAGGTCAATGGTTTTCTCATCGTCAAACGAAGCCCGGTTTATGAACATATCGAAGCAATCCACCTCGCAGGAAACATTGCCAATGGATTTCCGGAAGGCCAGCCGTTCTTTTTCCACTTTATCAATAAACTCAATGGCTTCCTCGCGGTTTAAATGGTTGTTATCCATGATGGTTTTGATCCGGTATTCAAGGGGAGCAATCAAACGGAGATGAAGAGCGTTTTTTACATCCTGTGCAATGAAATGCCCTGCCCGGCCTACAATAATGTAAAAACCATCAAGCGCAAAGGTGCGAATGACATCAGTAACCGTTTTTATGATCTTCTTTTCGCTCTTGAACCGTTTATTACTGAATGCAGAGAGAATCTCATTAAACGCATATTTATCCGACTGTTTGAAAATACTTCGCACCTTTTCAGGTTCCAGATCAAGCTCCCGTGCACTTTGAAAAAAAATTTCCTTGCTCAGGACTTTCCATTCGGGCGTTTTGGCTTCGTTATTCAGGCGAGACGCAATTTTGTACGCCAGCTTAACCCCATTGCAACCCACTTCCCGCGAAATGGTAATAATCGGCCCGGGCGGTCCGCTTTTTTCTTCTTCCAGAACCTCTTTGCCCATCCGTTTATTCAGGTATGTAAGTAATTCGTTGCTCATCTTTTTCCCTTTTTTACGAAAGTACAATATTTCATTTGAATGGATTATGTTTTAAAAAATATCGAATCAAATATTTTGGCTTCGGGTTATTTCCTTTACCCTTTGCGATTCCAAACAACATTGCAAAAAAGGGAAATTTCTATCCTCACATCCTTTAACCTGAACTATTCATCAACTTAAAAAATATGAATAAAGTTCAGGTTAAAAAAGAAGAATAATTTTATCTTCGTACTTTTTGTCACCATGAAACGCCAGATAAGATGTTTGAAAAAGAAGTTTACGTTAATCGCCGATCTAAACTGAAAGAAAAAATTTCCCGGGGAGTGGGTCTTTTTTTGGGAAATGTGGATGCTTCCATGAATTATTCATCAAATACCTATCATTTCAGACAAGACAGCTCGTTTCTTTATTTTTTCGGGCTCGATTTTCCGGGACTGGCCGCTGTAATTGATTTTGATACCGGTGAAGAAATTATTTTCGGGGATGATGTAGATATCGATGACATCATATGGATGGGTCCGCAAGTCCCCATCAGTGAACATGCAAAAAAGACGGGTGTTCATCAAACCTGCAGCGGCGAAAAACTGGAAGAATACCTGAAAAAGGTGATTAAGCAGGGGAGAAGAGTTCATTTCCTGCCTCCTTACAGGGGTGAAAATCAGATCAGGCTCCAGGAATTGCTGGGAATTTTCACCGGAAATATTTCCGACTATGTTTCGGTTGAATTCATCAAAGCCATCGTCGACTTGCGCTCGGTTAAGGAACCATGTGAAATTGAAGAAATCAAAAAAGCCTGCGCCATTGGCTACGATATGCATGTGACCGCCATGAAGATGGCCCAACCGGGAATGTGGGAGCAAAAAATTGCCGGAACCATTGAAGGCATAGCTATTGCAGGAGGAAGCATGATTTCGTTTCCGGTAATACTCTCCCAAAATGGGGAAACACTTCACAACCACGATCACTCCCAATATTTGGAGAAAGGCCGTTTGATGCTGACCGATGCCGGCGCTGAGACCTCTATGCACTATGCCTCCGATTTTACCCGCACGGTGCCTGTGGGAGGTAAATTCTCCACCCGGCAGCGGGAAATTTATGAGATCGTGCTTGCAGCCAATAACGAAGCCCGGAAAAGAACAGCTCCCGGGCAAACCTATTTATCTGTTCACCTGGCAGCCGCTGAAGTTATTGTTTCGGGCCTTAAAGACCTTGGAATTATGAAAGGGGATATAAAAGAAGCAGTTCAAAATGGCGCTCATGCCCTTTTCTTTCCCCACGGTCTGGGCCATATGATGGGACTCGATGTTCATGACATGGAAGACCTGGGCCAGGCTTATGTGGGCTATGATGACGAAACACATCCTTCGAACCAATTTGGTCTGGCAGCACTGAGGCTTGGAAAAAGGTTGAAGCAAGGGTATGTAATTACCAATGAGCCAGGAATCTATTTTATTCCAGCGTTAATGGATAAATGGCAAAATGAAAAGATAAACCATGATTTTATCCGTTTCGACAAATTAAAAGATTACCGGAATTTTGGCGGAATCAGGCTGGAAGACGATATCCTGGTTACAGAAAAAGGAAGCGAAATTTTAGGGGAAAGGGTTCCTGTTGAACCAGAGGCTGTGGAAAAAATTATTTTACAACCGTAAATCGCTCACGCCCAAAAACAAGGTGAAAAGGCTATTTTTTAAGCATCTTGTGGTAAAAGTAATCCATTTCCGTTTGAATCTCATCCCTTATTTCCCGGCACTTTTGTTTGATTTCTTCCTTGTTTTTGGAGTTCCGGTAAGGATTGTGAAATCCCAGATGCATCTTCCGCTTATAGTTGATGGGAGGAATCTTTAACTCTTCAGTTGTGCCATCACCTACTGTTATTAAATAATCAAACTCCATATCCCTGAAATCAGAATAATGCCTGGGCCCTTTCTGTTCAAGCGGAATTCCTGCTTCCTTCATCACCTCAATGGCAATGGGACTCACATGGTCCACAGGCTCTATTCCTGCTGATAAAATTTCAAGGTCCTGATCGTAACTTTTTAAAATGGCTTCCGCCATCTGACTCCTGCATGAATTTTGATTGCTTAAAAAAAAGATTTTCATAGGTTCCTTCGATTTTTGGTGTATTTTTTTCAGAGCATAAAATAGATAAAAATCAATGAATTCCATATGCTTAACAAGATGTGAACCCTTGAAAATGATTTTTTTTAGGGTGTGTAATGAATTAAGTTAGCTGATAAACATTTTTAGATTTCATTTA
>CAYTDH010000169.1:8587-8929 GCA_964436325.1 uncultured Tangfeifania sp. | reverse complement strand
GCATCTGCATCTTCAGCATTGGTAAAATGCACATCATTGGTAGCAATCATTTTAATATTGTGCTTCCTGGCGAGTTCAACGATCTGCCCGTTTACCAGCACCTGGTTGTCATACACATTTTCGCGCTGCTCTGGCATCTCAGCGGGATGCCGCATCAATTCAAGATAATAATCGTCGCCAAAAATATTTTTGTACCACAAAGCAGCATCCTCTGCATCTTGGGGATGATTGTTCATGAGGAGGGTGGATACCTCCCCGCCCAGGCATGCCGAAGAAACAATAAGCCCCTCATGGTGTTTTTGAAGAAGCTCCTTATCGATCCGGGGTTTGTAATAAAAACCT
>CAYTDH010000169.1:0-8577 GCA_964436325.1 uncultured Tangfeifania sp. | reverse complement strand
ACCTTTGGTTGTGGCAATGGAAATCAATTTTACCAGGTTTCTGTAGCCGGTTTTGTTTTTGGCCAGCAAAATAAGGTGATGCCCATACCGGTCTTCTTTATTGGTTTTATCATGAAGAGACCTCCTGGCAACATAGGTTTCACACCCCAAAATGGGTTTTAAACCGGCTGCTTTGCTTTTCAGATGAAACTCCTTGATCCCGAACATTGTTCCATGGTCGGTGAGGGCCAGGGCATTCATCCCATCTTGTTTGGCTTTGTTGACTAAATCATCAACACTGGCTGCCCCGTCTAATATGGAATACTGTGAGTGAACATGCAAATGTGTAAATGGAACCATTTCTATATTTTTTTTCAATTCAACTTTGACCTACTGAAAGGTTAAAGTTATCGTTTTTGTGCGTCAAAAAGCAGGTTGTTGAAAAAAACTGGAATAAAAAAACCCGGCTCAAACCGGGCTCTGAAACTAAAAAATAGGTTCTGGCTAATCCTCCATATTTTGAGCCACGCGGCTTTGGATGGCTTTAAATTCATCCTGGGAAAGCGACAGCTTGTGCGAAAAATTCAGCACATCGGCTTCATTCTCCATGGGAATGAGGTGAATGTGAGCATGAGGAACTTCCAGCCCCAAAACCAACACTCCAACCTTCTCACAGGAAATGGCCTTTTTCAGCGCACGGGCTACTCTTTTGGCAAAAAGCTGGAGTCCTGTATATAAATCATCATCGAGATCAAACAGGTAATCCACCTCCTTCTTGGGAATAACCAGCGTATGTCCTCTGGCTACCGGCGAAATATCCAAAAATGCGAGGTAGTTTTCATCTTCGGCTACTTTATAGGCCGGTATCTCACCTTCAACGATTTTGGAAAAAACACTTGCCATAGTTATTAAATTGAAATTTCCACAATCTCGAAAGGAATAATTCCCGAAGGAACCTGGATTTCGACCTCATCGCCCACTTTTTTACCCATCAGGCCTTTGGCGATTGGCGTACTCACCGAAATTTTTCCCTCCTTGAGATTGGCTTCACTTTCAGGAACAATGGTGTATTCTTTTGTCGCATTGTTCTTTTTATTTTTTATCTTCACTTTGTTCAATATCTGAACCTGCGATGTATTGATTTTGGATTCATCCAGAATACGGGCATTGGCAATCTTCGATTGCAACTCAGCAATCTTAGCTTCCAGCATTCCCTGGGCATCTTTGGCGGCATCATACTCCGCATTCTCAGAAATATCCCCCTTTTCAATGGCCTCCCCAATTTGTTTAGATATGGCCGGACGCTCCACATTCATGAGCTGGTCAAGCTCCTTTTTCAGCTTATTTAGTCCTTTTTGTGTTAAATATGTTACTGTCGCCATTTTTTAGTACCTCCTGTTTTTAATTTGAGCTAAAAAAAAGAAAGAATCCCAGGATTCCGGAACTCTTCCTTTGACAAAAATAGGTATTTTCCGTGATATTAAAAACAACTTCCATTAAAAATATTCAAAATGAATGATTTATAATGGGTTAGGAATATTTACGATTTAAAATTTCACTATAAATAACAGCCTTTCTCAGGGGAAATCTGTCTCTTTTAGTTCTCTTTCGTCGAACCACTTTTTGGGTGCCCTCCGTAAGATCATTGGCATAAACCGAAGAATCCGCTATCTCTTTCCCCCAGGCGCGAGAAACTTTTGCTGCACCCGGGCTGGATTCTTTTTCTTTGGATACTTGCTTTTTTTGTTTCACGACTTCCCGGGGCTGTTGCGGCTGTTCCCGCTCTTCTTCAAGCAAATCCCAGAAATTTTCAGCGCCTTCCGGCTCTTCTGCCAGGCCTTCATTGGCTTTTTCAGCCTGCTTCTTTTTGATTTGCCCAAATACTCCGGCAGCAGCAAAAATCAAGGTCAGTATTATTACGATTAAATCATCCATTATGTTTGTATATTTACAGCAATAAAATGTTTACTTTTTAGTTTTAGTAAAAATAAGAAAAATGAATCAAGTGGTCTTAAAATGGCAAAAGTATTTAAGAATTTTTCTTATTATTTCGCTCTTTTCGGTTTCATGCGACAAAGATGACAACAATCCCATACCCTACGAACACGTCTCTTTTACCATCAATTTGAACATAGTAAATGATCTGACCGTTCCGGGCAATTCGGTATATTTTCCCCAGGCAGGTTTTGGTGGTGTTATTGTATACTGTGAGCTACCGGGTTCATACTATGCTTTTGATGCAGCCTGCACCTACGAGGTAAGCCGGAATTGCCGTGTGGAAAACGAGGGTATCCTCGGCAAATGCCCCTGCTGCGGTTCCGAATTCATTTTAATCAGCGGGGCCTATCCGGCAAAAGGTCCTGCAGCTATGCCCCTGCAACAATACAACGTTTCCGTGGTCAATAACTTCCAGTTGAGAGTGTACAATTAAAAACGGGATGCTTTGCCAGGCATCCCGCATTTTCAAGGTTCTTCATCCCACTGTATCTTAATAACGGTAATGATCGGGTTTAAAGGGGCCATCTTTGGGAATCCCCAGATATTTGGCCTGTTCATCCGATATTTTAGTCAGCTTAACCCCCAACTGATCAAGGTGCAGCCTGGCAACTTCTTCATCCAGTTTTTTAGGTAACCGGTAAACATCGATTTCATAATCATTTTGCCACAGATCAATCTGAGCCAGCGATTGATTGGTAAAGGAATTACTCATGACAAAGGAGGGATGTCCGGTGGCACATCCTAAATTCACCAGTCTTCCCTCAGCCAGAAGGAAAATGCTGTGCCCGCCGGGGAAAGTATATTTATCGACCTGGGGTTTAATGTTCAGTTTTTCAATACCTTCCCATTTTTCGAGCTTTGCAACCTGTATTTCATTATCGAAATGACCAATATTGCAAACAATGGCCTGGTCTTTCATATTTGCCATATGCCCGGCGGTAATCACATCTTTATTTCCGGTAGTGGTCACAAAAATATTCCCTTCCTCAAGGGCATCTTCCATTGTTTTAACTTCAAAGCCTTCCATGGCAGCCTGCAATGCACAAATAGGGTCAATTTCGGTGACAATAACCCGTGCGCCATACCCTTTCATCGATTTGGCACAACCTTTCCCCACGTCACCATATCCTGCAACCACCACTACTTTACCGGCGATCATCACATCGGTCGCCCTTTTAATCCCGTCCGCCAGCGATTCCCGGCAGCCATAGAGGTTATCAAATTTCGATTTGGTAACCGAGTCGTTCACATTGATGGCAGGGAAGAGCAATTTCCCCTCTTCTTTCATCTGGTAAAGACGATGAACACCTGTAGTTGTTTCCTCCGAAACCCCTTTCAAATCTTCCGAAGCCTGGTGCCACCGTTGGGGGGTCTGTTTCAAAATACGTTTAAGTACTTTATTCAGTTCCACCTCATCTTCACCCCCGGCAGGAAGTTCCAGAATGGAAGCATTTTCTTCGGCCTGGTACCCCCGGTGAACCATCAAAGTGGCATCTCCCCCGTCATCGACGATAAGATGAGGACCTTTCCCGTTGCCAAAATCGAGTGCATTCTCCGTACACCACCAATACTCTTCAAGCGTTTCTCCTTTCCATGCAAAAACAGGAATTCCTTCTTTTGCAATGGCAGCAGCAGCATGGTCCTGGGTGGAGAAAATATTGCAACTGGCCCAGCGGACTTCAGCTCCCAGTTCAACAAGCGTTTCAATCAAAACCGCTGTCTGAACGGTCATATGTAAACTCCCCATGATGCGGGCCTCTTTCAGGGGTTTGGAGGGACCGAACTTTTTACGGATAGCCATTAAGCCGGGCATTTCCTTTTCAGCAATATCAATTTCCTTCCTCCCAAATTCAGCCAAACCAATGTCAGCAACTTTGTATTTCAATTTTTCTTTTACTGAGACACTCATTCTATAATAAAATTAATCAAATTAGACGTTTGCAAAAGTAACAATTTCCATTTGTAAAATGTTCCCCTGCAAAGAAAGGTTAAAATGTACGCTTAATTCCCCATTTCCGACATGAACTTGATGCGCATCAACCGGATGTCATCCTCGGAGTATTCATCAGCACCGAGCTCCTCAAGGGCCTCGTCCACCGAATCACTCTCCGCTTCACGAAAATAGTCGTAAACCTCATCCTGATGATCTTCATCAAGCACATCGTTCAGGTAATAATTAATGTCCAGGCGGGTTCCCGAATTTATTATGGCCTCCACTTCGGAGATGATATCTTTCACCTCAACCCCTTTGGCGTCGGCAATATCTTCAAAAGAAATCTTCCGATCGATGCTTTGAATAATAAATACTTTCAGTTTCGATTTATTCGCAATGGTGCGCACAACAAAGTCCTCGGGCCGCTCAATATCATTCTCTTCCACATACGTTTTAATAACCTCAACGAATTCTTTTCCGTACCTCCGGGCTTTTCCCTGGCCTACACCCTGAATTTTCTTCAGCTCCTCCAGCGTTACAGGATATTGAATGGACATATCGGCAAGTGAAGGATCCTGGAAAATGACAAAAGGCGGAATATTCTTCTTTCGGGCAATCTTTTTTCTCAGGTCCTTCAGAATGGCAAAAAGTGCCGGATCACCTCCTGTCCCTCCTGAAGGAGCCCCGCCATTCCCCTCAGCAGCACCCTCCTCTTCATACTCATGATTTTTCACCAGCATAAAACGCGTCGGGTTTTTCAGAAACTCATGCCCTTTGGGTGTAACCTTCAACAATCCGTAATTCTCAATATCCTTATTGACTAAACCGGCAATCATCGATTGCCTGAAAACAGCATTCCAAAAACGGTCGTCATGGTCTTTCCCGGCGCCAAATGACTTCAGGGTATTGTGCCGGAATGACTTAACAGCGGCAGTTGTATTTCCAATAAGAATGTTGGCAATATGCTCTGCTTTGTATTTCTCATTCACTTCGAGAATCGCGTTCAACCCTCTTACAACCTCATCGCTGGCTTCTAACTGTTCTTTGGGGTTCAGGCAGTTATCGCAATTCCCGCAGTTCTGCTGCTCATACGTTTCTCCGAAATAGTGCAGAAGAATAATCCGGCGGCACAATGCCGATTCAGCATACGAAACCGTATCGAGCAAAAGTTGCTTTCCAATTTCCTGTTCGGCAACAGGTTTGCCATGCATGAATTTTTCCAGTTTCTGAATATCCTTGTAACTGTAGAAGGTAATGCACTTCCCTTCGCCGCCATCCCTCCCGGCGCGGCCGGTCTCCTGATAATACCCTTCCAGGCTCTTGGGAATATCGTAGTGGATGACAAACCGGACATCGGGCTTGTCAATCCCCATCCCGAAAGCAATGGTGGCTACAATGACATCCACGTCTTCCATCAGAAACTTATCCTGATTCCCGGATCGGGTGGCTGCATCCATACCGGCATGATAGGGCAGGGCTTTAATGCCATTTACCTGAAGAGTCTCGGCCAGCTCTTCCACCCTTTTCCGGCTCAGGCAGTAAATAATGCCCGATTTTCCTTCATTTTGCTTGATGAAACGGATAATCTGAGCTTCAGGCTTTACCTTGGGCCTTATTTCATAATAGAGATTAGCCCGGTTGAAAGAAGCCTTAAATACCTCAGCATCGAGAATTCCCAGGTTTTTTTGAATGTCATGCTGGACTTTTGCCGTTGCTGTGGCCGTAAGAGCAACAATGGGGGCCGTTCCTATCTCATCTACAATGGGGCGGATGCGCCGGTACTCCGGACGAAAATCATGCCCCCACTCCGAAATACAATGAGCTTCATCAATGGCGTAAAAAGATATCTTTACCTTTTTTAAAAATTCAATATTGTCCTCCTTGGTAAGCGACTCAGGAGCCACATACAAAAGTTTGGTTTTTCCGGCCAGAACATCATTCCGAACTTCCTGCAACGCAGCCTTAGATAAAGAAGAGTTTAAAAAATGGGCGACATAATCCTCCGCTTGCATTCCCCTGATGGAATCCACCTGGTTCTTCATCAATGCAATCAAAGGCGAAATAATAATAGCGGTACCCTCCAGTATCAGGGCCGGCAACTGGTATATCAAGGATTTCCCGCCACCGGTAGGCATCAGCACAAACGTATTATTTCCGTCAACCACACTTTGAACAGCTTCTCCCTGCTGTCCTTTAAAGCGGTCGAATCCAAAAAACTGCTGCAAATATTTAGTTAATGAAACATCACTCTCCATAAAATTCAAATTTCCCTTTAAACCTTGAATATTTTTGCAAATTCTAAATTATTAAAAGTAAGTAAAATGTCAATACAATCTGAAAAATTTTATAAATATATAGCATTCTTTTAAATTAATGGTTTAAGGAAAAGCAACTAATGGCAGGAAGTATTTATATTTGTGAAGTTTTTAAAAGATAAATGAATGACTGAAGAGGCAAAAAGGGAAGCAGAATCGAATAAAAAGAAAAGCAGGAAAGAAAAAAAAGGAATGAAAACAGCCTATGCTGAAATGTCTTTTTTAGAACATCTGGAAGAATTTCGCTGGCATATTATTCGATCAGCACTGGCCATCATGGTTTTTGCCATGGTGGCATTCATAATGAAAGATATCATTTTCAACACGATTATTTTAAATCCCCGAACACCTGATTTCTGGACGAATCGCATGTTCGCCCGTCTTGGGGACATGGTGGGTTCAGAAGCACTCAGGATCAACCAGGAACCGCTGGAACTTATCAGCATTAAAATTGCAGGACAGTTTATGACCCATATCTGGGTATCCATTATCGCCGGATTCATTATTGCTTCGCCTGTGGTATTTTATGAATTCTGGCGGTTTATCAAACCTGCTTTGTATGAAAAAGAAAGAAAACATGCCGGCGGTGCCGTTTTTTTTACTTCAGTCCTTTTTATGATGGGCATTCTATTCGGTTACTTCCTGATTGTGCCGCTTTCTGTTCATTTTTTAGGCACCTATAATGTCAGCGGCGAAGTAACCAACCAAATCAACCTGAAATCCTACATCGGCTCAGTGACTTCTATTTCACTGGCAACAGGCGTGGTGTTCCTGATCCCGATTTTCTCTTTCTTCCTGAGTAAAGTGGGGATTTTAACTCCACAGTTTATGAAAACCTACCGGAAACACTCCTATGTGGTGATGCTGCTGTTGGCTGCCATTATCACCCCCCCCGATATTTTCAGTCAAATCATGGTTGTTTTCCCGCTGGTATTCCTTTACGAAATAGGAATCTTTATTTCCCGCCGTGTCGTTAAAAAACGTGAAAAAGAGATGGAAGAAATATAACATACACCGAAAAAGACGTTATTTGCCTGAATGATACTTCGTGCGGAAAATATTGTGAAGAAATACCGGAAGCGTACCGTAGTAAAAGGTGTAAGCTTTGACGTAAACCAGGGAGAGATTGTGGGGTTGCTCGGGCCCAACGGCGCCGGAAAAACAACCTCCTTCTATATGATTGTGGGATTAATCCAGCCGTTGTCCGGAAAAATATTTATGGATGAGGAGAATATTACCAAGCTTCCGGTGTACAAACGCGCCAAAAAAGGAATCGGCTATCTGGCCCAGGAAGCTTCTGTATTTCGGAAATTGAGTATTGAAGACAACCTGAAAGCTGTACTCGAAATGACCAATTACTCCAAAAAGTACCAGCGCGAAAAAGTAGAAACCTTACTCCAGGAATTCGGACTGCAACACATCCGGAAAAGCAAGGGAATTCAACTTTCGGGAGGAGAACGCCGGCGAACGGAAATAGCCCGTGCCCTGGCCATTGACCCGAAATTTATCCTGCTCGATGAACCGTTCGCAGGGGTAGACCCTATTGCGGTAGAAGACATTCAGCAAATTGTGATCAAACTTAAAGAAAAAAACATTGGCGTGCTTATTACCGATCACAATGTCCATGAAACGCTTTCCATTACCGATCGCTCCTACCTGCTTTTTGAAGGCTCTATCATGAAAGCAGGGACAGCCGAGGAACTGGCCAGCGACGAAGACGTGAGAAGGGTTTACCTCGGACAAAATTTTGAGTTGCGTTGAGAATTCCACCATCCATTACTATCCTGCTCCGGGCATTTTCAGTGGCTGTCTTAAAAAAATCAAAAAAATGGCATCAGAAGAAAAAATTTCCGGAGAAAATTTGGTGGATAACAAAAATGAAGTATTTTTGCAGTCCCAATTTCAGGGAAACATAGGATGGCCCGTTCGTCTAGGGGTTAGGACGCCAGGTTTTCATCCTGGTAGCAGGGGTTCGAATCCCCTACGGGCTACTAACTTTTTTAAGGATTTATAACAAAAAGAAAATGGCAAATCACAAGTCAGCATTAAAAAGAATCAGGCAAAACGAGAAAAGACGGTTGCATAACAAGTATTATGCAAAAACAATGCGGAATGCGGTGAAAGATTTGCGGAGTGAAACCGTGAAAGAAGAAGCTGAGAAAAAATTACCGAAGGTTGTTTCGTTGATCGACAGACTGGCTAAAAAGAATGTCATTCACAAAAACAAAGCGTCCAACCTGAAGTCGAACCTGGCAAGCCAGGTCAACCGCTTGTAAGAATTATTTTCATGATATGGTAAAAAGTCTTTCCTTTTTGGGAAGGCTTTTTTTTTTGCCCGCCCGTTTTGATTTC